>NZ_BJXB01000036.1 GCF_007990775.1 Deinococcus cellulosilyticus NBRC 106333 = KACC 11606
GGTACCCGATCTTTTGCGTTCTGCACAGCATTTCTCGGGGCGGAGAATCCATCGCCAAAAACTCTGTACTCAGTACAAAAATAGCAGATGTGACGGATCTTCATGGCCAGGCAGGTGATACTGATGGCTTGTGTCCCTGAAAGAACATCAGCTGTTCTGGCCTAATCCATAAGACTTAAAAGGCTTCTGGGTGAACCTTTTTCTGCCATCATGCCGAAAGCATTTTCATGCTCTATATCTATATAAGGTGTGATCTTACGCCCTGTGAGTCCAGAACCCTGAAGCATGCACCGGATCTCTGAAACGCAGTTCCCCTTCTCCTGCAGATGGCCACCCGATTCAATTCGCTATAAACATAATTCACTCACAAGATATGCTATAATTCAAAAAGCGAGGTTTAGCCCTCCAGGAGCAACGTATGAGTACACGCATCTACACCACCGAACACCCGGAGCATGGAGATGTGGCTGTGATCAGCGGATGGGACCCTGAAGAGCGGAAATATTATCTGCTGGTTCAACTGCTGGATTCCAAGGACCCACCTCTGTACGACAGTCAGAATCGCAAGACCACTCCCTCTGGGATCATCCAGAGACTCAAGAGCATGGACCTCTCCCCTCCTGCAAGCCTGCAAGAAGACCTTGAAGACGACGCCCTGAACCAACGTGACGGGTACTACCAGCATTACGGCAACATCAAACCCCTCAAAAAAAGAAGGAGAACTTCCCCTTCACCCCTCGCTGCTCGCTAACCCGAGCAGTTTTTTGATTTCTGCACCTGCCTCTGCAATGTCTCTGACTTCAGAAGCCTCAAAGCCGGCAGAGACAAAGGGCACCCGTGCAAAGGTGTGGGTTTTGATGTTGGTGTCTTCCATGTTGCCGTGGTCAGAGGTCATGAAGATCCTCACCTCGTGCTCCACTGCTCCCTCCAGAAAAGCATTCAGGTGGATCAGGTAATTTCGGGCAGCCACAGCATCCTGGGCATGGCCAATGAAGTCACTGAACCACAGGTCCAGCATCACCAGATCCACTTCTCTGGCAGCCCTTGCTGCTGCCCTTCCCCATGCTCTGATTTCGTTCAGAGGAAGGTATGGTTCATAAGGTGCCTGGTAATGCATGCCCAGTGAAGGGCGAATGCTGGGGAAGCCCTCAGGGTTGAGGATTTCTCCTGCGTCCAGCACACTCTGAACGATTGCCCCATGTTTTCCTCCGGGAGGTGCATAGGTGGGAGGATAGAAGTTGAGCAGTTTCAGGGTCCCTCCTGCCCGGGTCAGCAGCACAGGGGTGCTGTGGTCCCGAATCAGGGGTTTGATGGTGGGACCAGGAACCGGACCGTAGTGCCTCCCCATGTGCTTTGCTGCATTGATGCCCGTGACAATGCTGGTTTGACCTGTGCCTGACTGGGGGAGGCCTTCCACACCAAGTCGAGCATCCACCTTCTGGCCTGCATCAATAAGGGATCGCAAGACAGGCAAGTCCTGATCCCAGCAACTGTCTGCTGGAGCATCCTCTGGATGACCGATGCCATCCAGGCAGAGCCAGAGAACAGGCATCAGTGGGCCCCTTGATGTTTCACGTGAAACAGGGTGAAAGCACAACCCAAAAAACAGCAGAAGGCTTTCAGGCCCTCTGCTGTGAAGTGTTGATGATGCAAATGTTGATGGTGCAGCTGCATTACTGTTCCAGTCTAAAGTCCTTGAACTGGTCGCGCAATGCACGCTTGAGGAATTTGCCCACTGTGGTTCTGGGAATCTGCTCCACAAAAACGTAAGCGTCAGGCAACCACCATTTGGCAAATTTTTCTGCCAGGAAGGCATTCAGGTCTTCTCTGGAAGGTTGCTCCTGTCCTGGCTTGACCACCAGAACGCCCAGAGGACGCTCTTCCCATCTGGGGTGGGGTGTGGCGATCACGGCAGCTTCTGCAATCGCCGGGTGACCCATCAGGGCATTCTCCAGATCCACACTGGAGATCCACTCTCCACCGCTCTTGATCAGGTCCTTGGCCCGATCCTGAATCGCCATGTAGCCTTCTTCATCGATGGTGATGATGTCTCCGGTGTCAAACCAGACCTGATCGTCCAGTCTCACCTGTGTGGCCCTGCTCCCTTCCGGATTGTTGTAATACTCCTGGCTCACCCACGCACCACGGACCAGCAGGGCACCCATGGTCTTGCCATCGTGGGGCACCTCATTCAGGTCACCATCTACAGCGCGGATCTCCACCAGAGGCACGGGAATCCCCTGTTTTGCACGGTAGTGGTACCCCTCGTCGCTTTCCACATCCACACCCACCGGAACAGAAGCACAGGTGCCCAGAGGGTGGGTTTCGGTCATGCCCCAGGCGTGGAACAGGTGCAGGCCCAGTTTGTCTCCTGCGCGGATCAGGCTCTCGGGGGCTGCGCTCCCACCCACAACCAGCATCTCCAGTTTGCTGAGGTCATAGGGGGTTCCAGCCTGAATGGCCCGTTCCACTTCCTGAAGGAGACCCATCCAGATGGTGGGAACACCTGCCGTGCGGGTGCACTGTTCTTCTGAAAGCAATTTTGCCAGAGATGCACCATCACTGAACACAGAGGCGAACACCTGCTTGGCCCCGACCATGGTGGCGGTGTAAGGCAGCCCCCAGGCATTCACGTGGAACATGGGCACCACAGGGAGCAGTGAATCGGCATGTTTCAGGTTGAGGGCATCTGGAAGCGCAGAGGCAAGGCTGTGCAGCACTGTGGAACGGTGGGAGTACACCACACCCTTGGGATGGCCAGTGGTTCCCGAGGTGTAGCACATCCCGGCAGGATCATTTTCATCGAGCTCCGGGAAATCAAAGGTGGTGGGCTGTGCACCAATCCACTGGTCGTAATCCAGCATGCCAGGGATGGACTGGGGGGTGGGACCCATGATCACCACTTTTTCAATGCTCGGGCAGTGGGGAAGCAGGGCAGGAAGCATGCGTGCGAACACATTGTCGATCAGGAGGATGCGGTCCTGGGCGTGGTTGATGATGTAGACCAGTTGCTCAGGGTGCAGTCGCACATTGACGGTGTGAAGCACAGCACCCGCAATGGGAATCCCAAAATAAGCTTCCAGGTGACGGAAGTGGTTCACTGCGAAGGTGGCGACCCTGTCCCCTTTCTGGATGCCTGCTTCTTTGAGGGCATTGGCCAGCTGTCTGGCCCGTGCTGCCATTTGCCTGTAGGTGTATTTGTGTTTGCCAGGAATGGGCTGACCGGCCTCATTGACGCCAGCAGGAATCAGAGACACCACTTCACGGTCAGGGAAGTAACGCTCTGCACGTTGCAGAATGTGGGGGATGGTCAGCGGAAAATTCATGATGGTGCTGTGCATGGACAACCTTACCTTTCTGCCAGCGTGGGCAGCACAAGATGAAATTTTGAACTTGGTTTCATTTTAACAGCCTGATGCCCCTTTCAGGGAAGTGGAACCTCATCTCTTCAGGTGAGCACAAAGCCCGAACGTGTAGATGGCGTAGAGCTCTCAGCCCTCAGCATTCAGCCATCAGCAAAAGAAATGTCCCTGAAAGGTTTGAGCTGTACCGGCACGCAAGCCATGCGCTTTTCTGCCCCGGCGAAAGCAGAAAGCTGTTTTTGTGCTGATCGCTGACCGCTGACCGCTGATGGCTGCTGCAGAGAACACCACCTCTTCAATGCTTTTGACCTTACACTGCCCCTCACCTGTGGTACGGCTCACCCTTGGAGATGGTGCTTGCCCGGTACAGGGCTTCAAGCATCACCACCATGGCCAGATCGTGGGGAAAAGTCAGTTTGCTCATGCTCCAGAGGAAATGGGCTTTTTCCCTGAGTTCATCGCTGTGTCCATCTGGACCCCCAATCACAAAAGCAATCTCACCATGACCGGACAGGGCCACCTGATCGAGGTGCACAGAGAGCTCCTCACTGGTCAGGTGTTTCCCTCTGGGATCAAGGGGCATCAGGTAGGCATTTCCAGCGGCCCTCAGCACCTCCTGGGTGGGATCTGCTTTGTCTTTTAAACGGGTGGTTTTGACCTTGTGGTAACGTCCAAGTCGCTGGTAATACTCTTCCCAGCCGCGTTTTGCATAGTCCAGTCGGGGTTCTCCGACGGTGATGAAGTGCAGTTTCATGCCTTCACCGTAGCACGGCACAAACGCCCGAACCTGAGAACTGCTGCGTGACGTTCTGGTGCATAAAAATTCCCCAGTCCCCTTTGGAAATTCAGCAGTTTGGAGTACACTGACCGAAGACGTATGAATTATGCGGCGGTCCTGGCATTCGTGATGGTGTTCGCGTTTTCCTTTCCTGTGCTGGTGAGGATTGCGAACAGCGTCGGTGTGGCAAGGTCCACCATTGTGATCACGGTGGTGCTTCTGGCCTTTCTGCTGTTCCTCACCCAGTGGGTCCGGCTCAGGGTGTCCAGGTACCGCAGCACCGTCAGCAAGATTGAACAGGCAAAAGCACAAACCTCACAAAGTCCAAACTCAGACAGTGCATACTATGTGGGAGGGGAGCACCTTGGAGAACTGCTGCTCAGGGTCGGAAAACGCCGCGAAGCCATTGCTGTTTACGAGCGTTATCTGGAGTTGCAGAAATCCGAAGGGAAAGACGTGCAGGCCATCCTGTCACGCCTCCAGGCCCTGAGATCGCAGGAGGAAGTATTGTGAAGGCTTACAAAGGCGTGGTGGTGGACGGCGTGGTCGTTCTGGAAGGGGTCAAACTTCCGGACGGCACAGTGGTCACTGTCACTGTGGGCGAGGCAGAACTGTTGCGCGCCACCATCAGCAACGCACTCCGGATTCGTCGCAACAAGCGTGCCAAAGTTCGCATCAAGACCCAGCCCATCTACGCTGAAAAGCTGTCGCTGGATTAGGCCCTGGTTTCACTTCATCCTGTGGGGAAAGTCACCCTTTAGACTGTAGGGGTGATTCATGTCACCCTTGTTCCCACTCCCGTTGGCAATTTATCGGACATCACGCTCAGGGCCCTGGAGGTCCTGAAAAACTCTGATGCCATTGCTGCTGAAGACACCCGGCACACCGGCATCCTCCTGAAACATTTCGGAATCGACAAACCCCTGGTGCGCCTCGACCAGCACACCATCAGGGACCGTGCAGAGGGCGTCCTGGAAAAATACCCCAGGCTGGCTTTCGTCAGTGATGCAGGAACGCCAGGCATCAGTGACCCTGGAGCAGAACTGGTGCAGATTGTGCTCGCTCTGGGAGGCCAGATTGAGGTCCTGCCCGGCCCGACCGCCCTGATTCCTGCCCTCGTGCTCTCTGGACTTCCCACCCAGCCTTTCACCTTTGAAGGATTCCTTCCCCGTTCAGGTTCTGAACGCAAGGCCAGGGTGCAGGCCATGATTGAGCGCACCCACACCAGTGCCTTCTACGAAAGTCCTCACCGGATGCTGGACACGCTGGAGGAGCTCATCAAATTGTGCGGACCTGAACGCCAGGTCAGCATCACCCGGGAGCTCAGCAAAAAATTTGAGGAGACTTTCCGAGGAACCCTGCAGGAGGCCGCCACCCACTTCAAGAAAGGCATCAAGGGAGAAATTGTGATGGTGCTCTCTCCGGCAGCAGCACAGGACCCCTCACAGGGGATGGACTTCCGGGAGCTGGCCCGTAAACTGTACCAGGATGGCCTGGGCACCCGTGAAGTGCGAGATGAACTCATCAAGGCAGGTTTGCGTAAGAATGACGCTTACATGATAGCCTTAGAACTGCGTGAATCGTCCAGCTGAAAGACAAAGCTGCAAAACAGGGTTGCAAGACAGCTTTGAGAAGCAGAAGGCAGGCTGGAGGTTCAGGAGAGGGAAAGAGACATGAAACGAATCGCTGTGTTTACCAGTGGGGGCGACGCTCCTGGCATGAATGCGGCTGTGCGTGCTGTGGTGCGTGCAGCCACGGGCAAGGGCATTGAAGTGGTCGGCATCATGCGTGGATTTCAGGGCATGATCGAAGGCGACATGCGCCTGCTTGGCCCCCGTGATGTGGCCAACACCATCCAGCGTGGGGGCACCATTCTGCTGACCGCCCGGTCCAAGGACTTCCGCAATCCCGAAGGGCGAGCAAAAGCCGCTGAACAGCTCAAAAAGTGGGACATTGATGGCGTGGTCTGTGTGGGCGGAGATGGCAGCTTCCACGGCGCGCACTACCTGCATGAAGAGCATGGCATCAAGGTTGTGGGCCTGCCTGGCACCATTGACAACGACCTGTATGGCACCGACTACACCATCGGGTACTTCACTGCTGTGGACACTGCCCTGGACTGCATCGACAAACTGCGCGACACCGGAGCCAGCCACGAACGCATTTTTGTGGTGGAAGTGATGGGTCGTCATGCGGGTTTCATTGCGCTTGATGTTGGTATCGCTTCCGGGGCAGAGGAAGTGCTGATTCCCGAGCATCCCATGCCCATTGAAGAAGTGATCCAGACCCTCAAGGAAAGTGAAGCCAAGGGCAAAAAATCCAGTTTCATCATTGTGGCCGAGGGTTACCCTGGCGGTGGTCAGGGCGTGCAGGATGCCATTGAAGGGGCAGGTTTCGAATCCAGACTCACCATTCTGGGCCATGTGCAGCGCGGCGGAAGCCCCAAAGCCGAGGACCGCATCCTGGCCTCCCGTCTGGGCGAAGCTGCCGTCTGTGCACTGCAGGACGGCAAGAGCGACGTGATGCTTGGTGTGACCAACCACGAAATCTCCTTCACCCCTCTGGCCGACACCTGGGAAAAACGCAAAGACGTGAATGCCCACCTCAGAAGCTGCGTCAAGACCCTCTCGGTCTGAACCTGCTCTGTAAGCAGAAACCCTGAACATGGACCTCCTGATTCTTGTCAGGAGGTTTTTCTGTGCTTTTTGAGGGACAATGAAGCATGCTTCTGTCCAGACTTCAACTCATGCACCGCGAAGAGGCGTCCCTGGCCTCCTATGCCACATTGAATTTGCACACCCGGGGCAGAATCCACCCCGAACCTGAAAGTGAACACCGCCTCCCCTTCCAGAAGGACCGGGACCGCATCCTGCACACCACGGCCTTCAGGCGTCTGGAGTACAAAACGCAGGTCTTTGTGAATTACGAGGGCGATTACTACCGCACCCGACTGACCCACACCCTGGAGGTGGCACAGGTGGCCCGTTCCATGGCCGTGGCCCTGGGGGTCAATGAAACCCTGACAGAGACCATCGCCCTGTCCCATGACCTGGGTCATCCTCCTTTTGGACATGCAGGGGAGCACCAGCTCGACCACTGGATGAAGTCCAGAAATGCCGGAGGCTTCAATCACAACGAGCAGGCTTTCAGGATCGTGACAGAGCTGGAGAAACGTTACCAGGACTTTTCAGGCCTCAATTTGAGCTGGGAGACCCTGGAAGGCATCGTCAAACACGATGCAGATGCGCAGATCTTTCCAGCCCTTGCAAATGGATTCGAACCCCACTGCAGGCCTTCACTGGAAGCCCAGATTGCTGCCATTGCCGATGGGGTGGCCTACAACACCCACGACCTCGATGATGGCATCAAGGCAGGCATTCTCACCCCTCATCTGCTCAGCGGACTGAAGATCTGGGATGAACTGGTTCTTCGCCTGAACCTGAAGGTGGAGCCCTTCAGTGAGCTCAGCCGCCGGAAACTGGTGCGAGAACTGCTGGGCTGGATCATCAACGACATCCTGCAGGAAACCGAACGCAGGTTGCAGCAGCACCAGATTGAGACCGCAGCACAGATCAGACAGTTGAATACGGTGGTGGTGGCCTTCAGTGCAGAGATGCAGCAGATGATGGCAGAACTCAAACGTTTCCTGTACCAGCACCTCTATTACCATCCCAGCAAGATGCAGCAGACCTTCCGGGCAGAGCACTTCATTGATGGCCTTTTCTCTGCCTACCTGAAACAACCCCGTCTGCTTCCCTTGCATGTTCAGGCCTGCATCCCCATGCTGGGTCTGGAACGCACCATCTGCGATTACATTGCAGGCATGACCGACCGCTTTGCCATGGATGAGTACAGCAGGCTGTATGCGCCCCGTGAGCACTGAACCTGCTTCAGAAGACGGATCAGGGCCTGAGAAAGCTGTCTGCACAACTCCGGGGTCTGAAACAATTGACACTTTGAGCATAAGCTGCTATTATTTCTTTCGCCTTGTGCGGGAGTAGCTCAGCTGGTTAGAGCGCACGCCTGATAAGCGTGAGGTCCCCAGTTCAAGTCTGGGCTTCCGCACCACCAGAACAAGAAACGTCCCATCTCCATCAGAGGTGGGACGTTTCTTTTGCCCCCAATTGCGCCCAATCCCACCAGATTTCTGTGGGCTCCAGAACAGAACCTCATTTTTTTCAGATTTCTCTCAGATGACTTCAGCTCAATATAAGCCAGTCGCGTTAACCTGTACTCATCAAATGAGGTGCAAAGGAGGCCATCATGCTGGTCACAGCCCTGCTGTTTTCTATTGTCTGTGCAGTCCTTCTATCCCTGATGGTTCTGGGGGTTTATCTGGTGATCGAAAAAGTGTTTGAACGGATGGATGAACAGGTTCATCCCCACCATTGATCTGTCAAAAAATCCAAATCTGACATCAACATTTATATTGAGGGGTTTCCTCAGGTAAAAATAAGGGAAAACCCGATGTGTTTTCCCGCACAGGAAAGATTCTGTGCATCCCCTACACTGAAAAAATGCCAACTTATTTTAAACATTTGCTCTGGGGAAATGTATGAATCCTGCCCGGAGCCCAATGTATAAAAAAGCCATTGTGATGGGTTCCAGCTTCAGTGGCCTGTGTGCAGCTCGAATTCTGAATGAATTTTTTGAAGAAGTATGGATTCTTGAGAAAGATGCTCTGGACGCCTCATCCAGACGTGGCGTTCCACAATATTTGCATTCTCATGTGCTGCTGGCCCGGGGATTTTCTGGTTTGAACGCCCTGTTTCCTGAGCTTGAACATGAACTCCTGGAAAGGGGTGCCCTGAAAACAGACATTGGCACCTACGCCCGCTGGTACCAGTGGGGCGGATGGAAGCGTAACTTTCCCATGGGGATTGGAGCCCTGTCTTGCAGCCGCGCCCTGCTGGAGACCGCTTTGCGAGAGCAGGTGCTTGCTTTGCCAGGTGTGCATCTGCTGACTGGACACAAAGTTACAGGGCTGGTGTCTCAGGGAGACAGCAAAACAGGTATCACCGTCAATGGAGTGCATGTCCAGACCCCCAATGGAGAAAAAACCCTTGAGGCCGAGATGGTGATGGACTGCTCAGGACGCGGTTCTCATGCACCAAAATGGTTGACTGACCTGGGATATTCTGCACCCAGAGCCTCTGAGATTCCTGCCAGGGTTGGATACGTCACCTGCAAGTACAACACCCCGGTGCCTGATCCTCTGGAACAACAAGCCCTGATCATCAGCCCAGCAGCCCCGAGAGAACAAAGGGCAGGGCTTGTGCTCCCCATCGAAAACCACCAGTGGAGCGTGACGGTTGCAGGATGGTGCTCAGACCATCCCGAACCCACCCATGAGGACCTGATCAAATTCGCACAGAGCCTCCCTGTGCCCGACCTGTACCAGTTGCTGGTCAAGGCCGAGCCTGTGGGTGAACCTGTACGGCACCTGATCCCCAGCAGCATTCGCAGGCATTACGAGAAACTCAGGGCCTTTCCAAAAGGTTTCCTGGTGATGGGTGACGCCCTGTGCAGCTTCAACCCCACCTACGGTCAGGGCATCACTGTGGCTGTGCTGCAGGCAGAGCACCTACAAGAATGTCTGTCTGAGAGTCAGGGGGAACTGAAAGACCTGTGGCGCTGGTTCTTCAAGCGCATTCAACCTGCCATCCAGACCGCTTGGTCGATGGTGGAACTGGAGGACAGCCGCTTTTTTCCAGAGCATCCACTGTCCCCTGCGAAAAAATTCTTGCAGCGTTACCTGACCCGGGTGCACAGGGCCGCCACCCAGGACCATGAGGTGTCCCGTGCCTTCTATCAGGTGCTCAACATGAAAGAGCCGCCACAGGCCCTGTTCCATCCCAGGGTGCTGTGGCGGGTGTTGCTGTTTTATAAGCAAGTGGGCCAGACGGCTCCGGTTTACCAGCGCAGTTCCAGGCTGTAACGGCCTTTGTTCTTGAACTTGAGTTTCACCGTCACGGTGTCGTCTTCCTGGCCGCCTTTGCGGGTGAAACGGGCCTCATAGTCCCCGTGTTTCTGGTTCAGGCTGGTCAGGCGGTAGCCCTGGTTTTCAAGGTCACGCTGGTAGAAATCCCAGACGGTGTTTGCAGAATCGGTGGTGGTGAATTCCAGGGTGATGCGGTCATTTTTGCGGTTCTGCACACTGACCCGTGCCCCCGGGTAATTGCTGGCCCTCACATCGTCATAACGCTGAACTGGTGGGACGAAACCACTGACCACATTGTAGAAGGCTGTCGCGGTGATCCAGTTGTCCTGGGGAATGGGTTTCACGATGATGGACAGTTTCTGGGCCAGTTGGTTCTGTCCCTGCACACTCACTTCAGCAAAGCCATTTCCCTGACCGGACTGGAAACGGGCAATGTCATTCAGGTTGAGGGGGGTTTTGCTGGCCAGGGCGAGCACCTTGTTCACACCGTAAGGAGCACTGATCTCATACTCAAAAGGATCATTGCGGTCTGGAAATTGCTTGGTGATGTTGGCTTTCAGGAAGTTGCCCCCACCTGCATACTTGTTGGGCAGGATCATGTCCACCTGACCGTTGGGGTCCACATTGAAAAGGTAGACATAAGCATCCTGATTCACACGGGTGTAAATCTTGACGTTTTCACCAGGGGTGTAGGCCGGAGTGCTGCCCTCTTTGTCCAGCCAGACACTGACTTCAAGGTTGGTGGGAACAGGATTGACAATGATGCGCTGGGGGCTCACCTGGGGAGCTGCCATTGCGTAACTGAGAAGAGCTGTGCCTAAAGCGACTGCGTAGCGTTTCATGACCTCAGCGTAGTGGAAGACACAAACTTCTCGGTGAAAAAAATCTTGCCATTTCTTAAGCAAGGCTGAAGCTTCCCTTGATCCAGCCTGAAGTTTGCCAGAAGCATTTCCTGGGGCGGCGTTTCACGTGAAACAGTTTGAGCTTTGCTGTAAAGCCTGATATAATCCTTTGATATTGCGTCAAGGCACGCCATTGAAATTTTAAGCTTTAGGACACCACAAGCGACCCCAAGGAGCACAATGAGCGAAAAACACCTGGAAATCATTCCGCTGGGCGGAATGGGCGAAATTGGCAAGAACATGTTCGCCTTCCGTTACGCGGATGAAATCATGATCGTGGACGGCGGTCTCGCCTTCCCTGATTCTCACATGCCTGGAATTGACCTGGTCATTCCCCGCATCGACTACCTGCAGCAGAACGCCAGCCTGATCAAGGGCTGGGTGCTCACCCACGGTCACGAAGACCACATCGGGGCCATTCCCTACATCCTGCCCCGGCTTCCCAGGGTGCCCATCTATGGGGCCAAACTGACCCTCGGGCTGCTCAAGGAAAAACTCAGTGAATTCGGTGTCAAAGAAGCCGACCTGATGCTCAAAGAGGTCACCACCGATGACCGCATCAAGCTGAGCAAGTACTTCACCGTGGACCTGTTCCGCATGACCCACTCCATTCCTGACAACTCAGGCATGATCATTCATACTCCAGTGGGCCGCATTGTTCACACAGGCGACTTCAAGCTGGAACAGCACCCCACTGACGGCAAACCTTCCCACCTCTCCAAACTGGCACAGGCAGGCGCAGAAGGTGCCCTGGTCCTGATCTCTGACAGCACCAACGCTGAAAGACCCGGCCAGACCACCAGTGAGCAGGAGGTCGCCAGTGCCATCGAGAAAATAGTGGCACAGGCCAAGGGCCGTGTGTTTGTCACCACCTTTGCCTCCCATGTGCACCGTGTTCAGAACATTGTGCACATCGCAGAGAAACACCGCCGCCGCGTGGTGATGGAAGGCCGCAGCATGGTCAAGTACGCCCAGGTGGCCCAGAACCTCGGTTACCTGACCCTCAAAGACCCCCTGATCAGCACCGATGAGATGGGCGATCTGCAAGACGATCAGGTGCTCTTCATGTGCACCGGTTCCCAGGGCCAGCCCATGAGCGTGCTCTCCCGTCTGGCCATTGGCACCCACGCCAAACTGAGCCTTAAAGCCGGAGACACCGTGATTCTGTCTTCGAGTCCCATCCCCGGAAACGAGGAAGCGGTGAATGCAGTCATCAACCGCCTGTACTCACTGGGTGTGGATGTCTATTACCCCCCCACCTACAAGGTGCACGCCTCTGGTCACGGCAGCCAGGAAGAACTGAAAATGATCTTCAACCTGGTGAACCCCAGATACTTCCTGCCCTGGCACGGTGAGCCCCGCCACCAGATCAACCATGCCCGACTGGCCCAGGCCCTGCCCAACCCTCCCAAGCGCATCATTGTGGCCCAGAACGGGGACATCATCCGGGTCAACAAGGACGAGTTCAAGATCGCTGGAAAAGTCCCCGCCGGAGATGTTTATGTGGATGGCCTCGGTGTGGGCGACATCAACGATGAGATCCTGCTGGACCGCCGCACCATGTCCGAAGATGGCATCCTGATCATCACCGCAGTGCTGCATCCTGAACCTCACGTGGAACTGGTGTCTCGCGGTTTTGTCCGCACCAACCGGGATCTGGAGAACAGCATCCGCAGCGTGGCTCTGGAGGTTCTGGAAGTGGGCATGCGTGAGAAACGCGCCCTTGAAGACATCCGGGACGACATGTACTCCGCAGTGCGAAAATTCGTTCGCAAGGTCACCGGACGCACCCCTGTGCTGATCCCCATGCTGGTGGATTGAGCAGCAAATTTTACCTCTCCTCTACCCTCTTCGCGCAGAAGAGGGTAGTTTTTTAGTATGGAACTCAAACGCATTCGCAGTTTATGGGGCGTGGAAACCCCTCTGGTCCGTGCGCTTCCTGACTTCAAGACAAATGGCTATCAGGGCATTGAGGTGGCCGTGGTCTTCACGCCTGAGTTGAAGCAACTCGCCACCCTGGCCCGGGAACACGAACTGGAAGTGGTTGCCCAGATCCTGACCACTTTCCCAGGCACGCCAAGGACACCCAGAGCACACCTGCAGGCCTTCAAAGATCAGGTGAAGATGGCCCTTCCTCTAAACCCAATCCTGTTCAATGTGCAGGGAGGATGTGACAGCTGGAGCGAACTCGAACAGGACCAGTTCTATGACGATGCTCTGAAGTTTGCAGCAACGCTGGATGTTCCTGTGGCCTTCGAGACGCACAGAGGCCAGCCCACCTTTACCCCGTGGACCACCGCCCGGATTTTACAGACCTTCCCGGACCTGCGCCTCACCTGCGACCTCAGCCACTGGGTGAATGTGTGTGAGAGGCTGCTGGAGGATCAGGAAGACAACATCAGGCTTGCAGCTCAGCACTGCATTCACATTCATGCCCGTGTTGGCCATGAAGAAGGACCACAGGTGACCGATCCCAGTGCTCCTGAATTCGCTGCCCATCTGGCTGCTCATGAGCAGTGGTGGGAGTGGATGTGGGAAGCCCAGAAGGAACGGGGCCAGACCTTCACCACCCTGACCCCAGAGTTTGGTCCTCCCCCCTATCAGCACACCCTGCCTGTTTCACAACAGCCTGTGGGAAATCTGGATGCTGTGTGCAACTGGATGGCTGAGCGACAGCTGCTTCACTTTCAGCAATGGAAAGCATCCATCGAAAACCTTCAATGATCCCATGATATAGAGAGGAGCACCCTGGTGTGCTCCTCTTCTGCTGTACGTCAGTTCTGGTAGCCCAGCAATTCCAGCAGCCGTTCCAGTTCTTCCTGGGAATGGTAGCTCAGTTCGATTTTGCCTTTGTCCTTCCCGGCAATCCGCACTTTGGTTCCAATGTGGCGGGCAAGTTCAAGCTCAATGCTCTTGAAGGTGCGCTCCGGAACTTCCTTTGGGGCTCTGGTTTTGTCTGGGCGTTCCCGCTTCAAGGCTTCGGCGTCCCGCACGTTCAGACCCTTGGTCAGGATTTGCTCCAGGGCCCACAGGCGATCCTCTTCTGGCAGGGCAAGAATGGCCCTGGCATGACCTGCAGTGATCAGCTTCTGTTCGAGGGCATCCAGGGCTTTCTGGGGCAGGGTGAGAAGCCTCAGGGCGTTGGCGACCGTGCTTCTGCCTTTGCCCAGAGCCCTGGCAATGCCTTCCTGGCTGACCCCCTGTTCAAGCAGCTTCTGGTAAGCCACAGCTTCTTCAACTGGGTTCAGATCTTCCCGTTGAAGGTTTTCGATGATGGCGATTTCCAGGGCTTCCAGGTCATCGAAGTTTTTCAATATTACTGGAACTTCGGTCAGGCCAGCGAGTCTGGCAGCCCGCCAGCGGCGCTCGCCGGCAATCAGTTCATGTTTTTCACCCACCTTGCGAACCAGCAGCGGCTGCAGCACCCCTTTTTCTTTGATGCTGGCTGCAAGTTCTGCGAGGGCTTCTGGATCAAAGACCTGTCTGGGCTGGTAAGCGGCCTGCTGGATCTGGTCGATCTGCATCAGGGTCATTTTATCGCCTGAGGCAGGGGCGCTCAGGGGGGATTTGCCCAGCAGGGCATCCAGACCACGGCCAAGGTTAGATCTTTTTGACACGCTGCATCACCTCGTCAGACAGGCGTTTGTAGGCTCCAGCCCCACTGGACATGGGAGAGTAGAGGTTGATGGGTTTCGCATGGCTGGGGGCCTCAGAAAGCCTGACATTGCGCGGGATGACACTCCAGAACACCAGATCTCCGAAGTGGTTGCGCACGTTTTCTTCGATCTGCACCGAGAGGTTGGTGCGTCCATCAAACATGGTGATGACAATGCCAAGCACCTGCAGGGCGGGGTTCAGTCCATCCCTGACCCGCTCGATGGTGTCCATCAGGCCCGCGATGCCTTCCAGCGCATAATACTCGGCCTGCAATGGGACAATCAGGGCATCTGCAGCCACCAGGGCATTGATGGTCAGGGGACCCAGACTTGGTGGAGCATCAATCAGGACCAGATCGTATTTTTCCAGGCCTGCCAGCAGGTTTTTGAGGGCATCGGGCTCATCGGTGAGTTCCACACCTGCACCAGCGAGGTCCGGGGTGGCAGGCAGCACATGCAGATTCTTGATTTCGGTCTGCTGGATGAAGTCGGAGAGACGTGCAGGTTCGCGCAGGGCATCGTATACCCCGGCCTCTGCACCCCGCACCCCCAGACCACTTGAGGCATTGGCTTGCGGGTCAATGTCCACCACGAGAATCCGGCGGCGGGTGTTGGCCAGGTAAGCCGCCAGATTGACTGCTGTGGTGGTTTTCCCCACGCCACCTTTTTGATTGACTAACGCGAGCACTTTCATTACGGACTTCAGTATAACCAGAATAGGCTTCAGACCCGGGTCAGATGTAAAACCACCAGATCGGCATCTTCATCCAGGCTGTGGCGTTCCTCCTGAATGCTGTATGGGCCAAGCCTTTTCGGGGCACTCCATTCTTTTGGTCTTCTGGAGAGCAGGTGCCACTGCTCGGTCACCGTGTGCTGAATCAGTTTGATCAGCACGTCCAGATCGCCAACCGCCTGTGCCGTCACCCAGGAAACAGGTTCTTTGAATTTGCGCACGTCTCCGGCGAAAACCCGCACATTGGCCAGTCCCAGCTGTGAACGGGCGATGTTCAGAAAAGACGCCCTGCGCTGTCGGATCTCACAGAGCACCACCTGAACATCTGGTCGGGCAAGCGCAATGGGAATTCCAGGAAGGCCCCCACCAGACCCCACGTCCAGCAGGGTCTCACCTTCTGGGATGTACTTTGCGTACTCTTCTGCACTGTCCATGTGCATGTCAAAGTGGATTTCCACTGAAGGCCCAAACAGGTCGAGGGCGCGGGAGTATTGCTTGACCAGTGCTTTGTACTTCTGTTTCACGTGAAACATTGTAGCAAGGGAACGCCGAGGGCCGAGGGCCCAGAGCTGAGGGCAAAAAGCATAGGATTTGATCAACCTGTAAAATCATTCAACTGCTGCTGGTAAAAGCCATGCTCTGGGCACAGTAAACCAAAAAACCACCCCAATCTGGGGTGGTCATCGAGTTTGATGTTTTAAACCTGCTGGGTCTTCAGATAAACCAGCAGGGCACTGAGGTCAGAGGTGCGAACCCCTGGCACCCTGGAAGCCTGAGCCACCGTCTGGGGTTGTGCTCTGGAGAGCTTTTCGCGGGCCTCATTGGACATGGCCGTGATCTGGCGGAAGTCGATGCCTGCCAGGCTGCGTTCGCCATATTTGCGTTCAGATTCCAGTTGCTGGCGGCTGCGTTCAATGTATCCAGCGTATTTCACGTGGATCTGCACGCTTTCCTCTTCCAGCCAGTTTGCCATTCCTTTGAGTATGATCCCCAGAGGTTCCAGGTCAGCAAGGGTCATGTCCGGGCGGCGCAGCAATTGCTCACCTGTGATGCCCTGATGGCGCTGAGTGCGCAGCTGGCGGATGCCCTCTTCAATGCGCTGGTACTTCTCCTGAACAGCTTTCAGGAAAGCATCATCGACCAGACCCAGTTCATGGGCAAAGGGGGTCATGCGCTGGTCTGCGTTGTCCTGGCGCACCAGCAGGCGGTGTTCCACCCGGGAGGTCATCATGCGGTAGGGTTCATCGGTGCCCTTGTAGACCAGATCGTCCAGCATGACCCCGATGTAGCTGCCTTCACGGGTGAAAAATTTCTCTTCCAGACCCAGTGCTTTGCGTGCAGCAGCTGTTCCAGCGACCAGTCCCTGTGCGGCGGCCTCTTCGTAACCACTGGTTCCGTTGATCTGTCCTGCTGTGAAAATGCCTGACATGTATCTGGATTCCAGATTGAGGCTCAGTTCCAGAGAATCCACCACATCGTATTCCACAGCATAGGCATAACGCTGGATCACGGCATTCTCAAAGCCGGGAAGGGTGCGAACCATCTGGTCCTGAAGCGCAGGAGGCAGGCTGCTGGAGAAACCTTGCAGGTACACTTCGCTGGTGTCCACGCCGTCTGGCTCGACAAACAGCAGGTGCCTGTCGTGATGAGAGAAACGCACGATCTTGTCTTCAATGCTCGGGCAGTATCGGGGACCAAGGCCCTCAATGTCTCCGGCATACATGGGAGACAGGTGCAGGTTCTCCTGAATCAGACGGTGGGTTTCCGGGGTGGTGTGGGTCTGCCAGGTGGGACTCTTTCTGGCATCAGGACCGGGATTTCCAGTGAAGCTGTAGACCCGATCATCTCCGGGAAGTTCGAGCAGGGCAGCAAAATTCACCGAGTCTGCACGCACCCTGGGAGGGGTTCCAGTCTTGTAACGCTTGAGTGTGTGGCCTCCGCGCTCCAGAGCCTGGGACAGGAAACGGGCAGGAGGCTCCCCCTGACGGCCTTCCGGGCGGGAATGGCGACCATACCAGGTC
Source organism: Deinococcus cellulosilyticus NBRC 106333 = KACC 11606 (assembly GCF_007990775.1). Lineage (NCBI taxonomy): Bacteria > Thermotogati > Deinococcota > Deinococci > Deinococcales > Deinococcaceae > Deinococcus > Deinococcus cellulosilyticus. The sequence goes on from NZ_BJXB01000036.1 coordinate 17,394, forward strand.
AGACCCCGCATGAAGGTTCCGGCAGCGATCACCACTGCTTTTGCAGGATAGGTGCGACCATCGATGGTCTGCACCATCCATGTTTCCCCTTCCCGGTACACATCTGCAGCCTCACCCCGGATGATGTCAATGGCCGTGTTGCCCAGCACATATTCCTGTGCTTTTGCAGCGTACTGGTCGCGCTCGTTCTGCACTCGCAGGCTCTGCACGGCAGGCCCTTTTGAGGCGTTCAGCATGCGGCTGTGGATGGCGGTGTCATCGGCGATGCGGCCCATCAGACCACCCATGGCGGTGAGCTCAAAGACCATCTGGCTCTTGCCTGGCCCCCCCACAGCAGGGTTGCAGGGCATGCGTCCAATGGTGGCCGGGTTGGATATCATCATTGCGACAGTGCCGTATTTTGCAGCGGCCCATGCAGCTTCAATGCCTGCGTGGCCCCCTCCAATCACGATCACGTTGAAAACTCTCGACATAACCCATACACTTTACCCTAGTTTTTAGTAGGGGTACTATGAGGCGTGCCACGATACTGCTTTCAGCAGAACTGAGCTCAGCTCAGTTCTGCTTGAGCAAAGCGAATAGAAAGGTCAGGACACTGACTCAAGGTTCAAGCAACATCTGCCTGGATCAGTAGAATGAACAACCCTGGCCCGCCTCTTTCGTTTGTCCGCAGTCAAAGCAGGCAAAAAATGGGGCCCCAGCTGAAATCTAGTGACAACAAGGGAGGCTGTAATCTCTTTGGACATCTGGTCTAATATTCTCGACTACGTGCGGCAGAACATCTCCGATGTGGAGTACCACACGTGGTTCAGGGATGTGAAACCACTCGGTGTGGAGCAGGGTGAATTGATCCTCGGGGTCAAAAACGCCTTCTCCCAGGAGTGGTTCAAGTCCCATTACGTCAAGCTCATCGAGATGGCCATGCGGGACATGGGGGCACAGAACCCCAAAGTCAACTTTCAGGTGCTCCCTGCGGTGCAAGACGCCATGCTGCTGCCTGGCACACCCACCCCGGCACCTGCCCCGGAACCCCGGCCTGCCCCTGCAGTTCACATGGTGACCGAACCCAACCGGGTCAACCTGAATGCCAAATACACCTTCGACAACTTTGTGGTGGGACCCAACAACAATCTGGCCCACGCTGCAGCCGTTGCCGTTGCTGAATCTCCAGGCAGAGCCTACAACCCCCTGTTCATCTATGGGGATGTGGGACTGGGAAAAACCCACCTGATGCATGCGGTGGGGCACTTCGTTTCGGAGCGCCACCCGCACATGCGCATCGAGTACGTCTCCACCGAGTCTTTCACCAATGACCTGATCAATGCCATCCGGGACGACAAGATGACGGCCTTTCGCAACAGGTACCGCTCCATTGACCTCCTGCTTGTGGACGACATCCAGTTTCTGGCAGGCAAGGAAAGAACGCAGGAAGAGTTTTTCCACACTTTCAACGCTCTGCACGAGAACCACAAACAGATCATCCTGTCCTCAGACCGTCCTCCCAAGGACATCGAGACGTTGGAAGCCAGGCTGCGTTCCAGATTCGAATGGGGCCTGATCACCGACATCCAGAGCCCTGAGTTTGAAACAAGGGTGGCCATTCTGAAAATGAATGCCGAAATCCGCAGGATCAGTGTGCCTCAGGATGTGCTGGAACTGATCGCCAAACACGTCACCAGCAACATTCGTGAACTGGAAGGGGCACTGATGCGGGTGGTGGCCTTTGCCAGCCTGAACAACGTGGAGGTGAACCGTTCCGTGGCCGCCAAGGCACTGTCAGAGATCTTCACGCCCAACACCGTTCAGCTGGACATGAATGACATTCTGCGTTCAGTGGCCAATTTTTATGGTGTGACGCCAGAAGCCCTGAAAGGGACCGGGCGGGCCCGCGAGATTGTGATTCCCCGCCAGATGGCGATGTACATGATCCGGGAACTGACCACCCACTCTCTGCCCGAGATCGGTCAGTTTTTCAGCCGTGACCACTCCACGGTGCTGTACGCCATCCAGAAAATGACCGAGCAGATTCAGAAGGACACAGAGCTCACCAAAGTGGCCCAGCAGCTGTCCCAGCGCCTGAAACAGAGCCCAATGTGAAGCCATGTGCAAAAAATCACTTTCTGTGGATAAGTCTGTGGATAAGTCTGTGGATAACCTGTGGATAACCCTGTGGATAACCTGTGGATAACTTTGCCTGTGGATAACCCCTGTACTTATCCACAGGTTATCCACAGGAAAGTGCCAGTTATCCACAACTTTATCCACAAGACGTTTCTCGTGTAGGATGGGCTCCAGGTGGGTTTTCCACAATATCCACAGGCCCTATTACTACTACTGCTGTTAAAAATATCTATATATATAATCTTTAAAAGAGGAGAAAGCCATGCAGATTCAGGTCACCAAAAAGTTCCTCAGTGATGCCTTGAGCACCCTGGAAAGAATCATTCCAGCCAGAAGCAACAACCCTGTTCTCTCCTATGTCAAGATTCAGCCTTCTGACAGAGGAATTTACCTGAGTGGAACCAACCTGGAATTGGACATGGAAGGTTTTGTTCCCGCTCAGGTGGAAAACGGACAGGCCGTGATTGTTCCTGCCCACCTGTTTGCCCAGATTGTCAGGAACCTGCCCGGAGAACTGGTCGAGATCAACCTCAACCAGAGTGAAATCACCCTGACTTCTGGTGGAAGCAACTTCAAACTCCAGACCGGAGACCTCTCCGCCTTTCCAGAGATCCAGTTTCCTTCCCACTCCGATGTGGAGATGGACGCCAAGGAACTGAACCGTTCGCTGAGCAGCGTGCGTTATGCCACGGCCACAGAAGCTTTTCAACAGGTTTTCCGTGGAATCAAGTTTGAGCTTCGTGCCAAACAGGTGCGTCTGGTGGCTTCCGATGGTTTCCGTCTGGCCCTCAGAGATTTCACCGGGTCTGGTGTGGACAGAAACTTGATTGTTCCTGCCAAGAGTGCCGATGAACTGAACCGCATCCTCAAGGAGGGTCTGGTGAAACTCACCTTTGGAGACCACTTGCTCTCTGTGGCCTCAGACCGCACCAAGATGAACATCAAGCTCCTGGATGGTGAGTTTCCTGATTACGAGCGGGTCATTCCCAGCAACATCAAGGTAAAAGTGCAGCTTCCTGCTTCAAAACTCAAGGAAGCAGTTTCGAGGGTGGCCGTACTTGCGGATAAAAACGCCAACAACCGTGTTGAATTTCTGGTCTCGGAGTCCAAGCTTCAATTGATCGCCGAGGGGGATTACGGACGCGCACAGGAAGTTTTAGAGGTACTTCAGGAGGGGAGTGAGCCTGCCATTTCGCTGGGTTTCAATGCCAAGTTCGTTTCGGATGCCCTCGGTCCCATGGAAGGGGATGTGGTGTTGCAACTTTCAGGAGTGACCACCCCAGCCCTTTTCAAGACCACCGATGAATCTGGTTACCTGGCAGTGGTGGTGCCCCTGCGCATCTGAGGCTCGAAGCTGAAGTTCAGCTGTGGGAGGGATAAACATCCCCGAGTTATCCACAGGTTATCCACAGAAAATTGTGGAAAACCCCGATTCTATCAGAGGATCTTGAGGATGTGTACCTCCCTCCCAATTTTCAGGACAGGAGTCCCGGACAAGACAAATTGACGAAAGGCTCTTAAAAATCGGTTATAGTGTCACAGGTACACTTCCCTAGGGAAGTTTTTTAATGGAGGTCATCATGACGAAAATCGCTAACATCATCGCCCGTGAAGTGCTTGACTCCCGTGGTAACCCCACTGTCGAGGCCGAAGTTCACCTCGAAAGCGGTTTCGTTGGCCGTGCCATCGTTCCCTCGGGAGCCAGCACCGGCAGCCACGAAGCCAACGAGCTGCGTGACGGGGGCAAGCGCTACCTGGGCAAAGGTGTGGAAAAAGCTGTGGAGAATGTGGAAAACGTCATTCGCCCGGCCCTCATCGGTGTGGACGCACTCGATCAGGTCAAAGTCGACCAGATCATGCTCGACCTCGATGGCACCCCCAACAAGAGCAAGCTCGGTGGCAACGCCATCCTGGCTGTCTCTCTGGCCAATGCCCGTGCAGCTGCAAGCTACCTGGGCCTTCCCCTCTACCGTTACCTCGGTGGGAACAACGCCAAGGTGCTGCCCGCACCCATGATGAACGTGATCAACGGGGGGGCACACGCCGACAACCGTGTGGACTTCCAGGAATTCATGGTCATGCCCCTCGGCGCTCCCAGCTTCAAAGAAGCCCTGCGTTACGGCGCAGAAGTGTTCCATGCCCTCAAGAAAGTGCTGAAGAAGCGCGGCTACAACACCAACGTCGGTGACGAAGGTGGTTTTGCTCCTGACCTCCAGAGCAACGAAGAAGCCCTCGAAGTGCTGATGGAAGCCATCAAGGACGCTGGCTACGAAGCAGGCAAGGACATCTTCATCGCCCTTGACCCCGCCACCAGCGAACTTTACAAAGACGGCAAATACCACCTTGAAAGCGAAGGTCGCATTCTGACCAGCGAGGAAATGGTGGACTTCTGGGCCGACTGGGCTGCCCGTTACCCCATCGTCTCCATCGAAGACGGCCTGCACGAAGACGACTGGGCTGGCTGGGAACTGCTCACCCAGAAAATCGGCGACAAGGTACAGCTTGTGGGTGACGACCTGTTCGTGACCAACGTCAAGCGCCTCAAACAGGGCATTGACACCAAAGTCGGCAACTCCATCCTGGTGAAAGTGAACCAGATCGGCAGCCTCACCGAAGCGATGGACGCCATCGAAATGGCCCAGAAGGCTGGCTACACCGCAGTGATTTCTCACCGCAGTGGTGAGTCCGAAGACAGCTTCATCGCTGACCTGGCTGTGGCCACCAACGCTGGACAGATCAAGACCGGTTCTGCCAGCCGCAGTGACCGCATCGCCAAGTACAACCAACTCCTGCGCATTGAGCATGAACTCGGTGCTGCAGCTCGATTCCTGGGGAAAGATGCTCTTTAAACGATCCACCAAGATTGTCGCGACCATTGGTCCGGCAAGTGAAAAACCCGAAGTCCTCGAGCAGATGATTGATGCTGGCCTGAACGTGGCCCGCCTCAACTTCTCCCACGGCACCAAAGAAGACCACCAGAAGCGCGTGGACATGATCCGCGCCGCTGCAGCCAAAAAAGGTGTGAACGTGGGCATCCTGCAGGACCTGCAAGGACCCAAAATCCGCACAGGTCGCTTCAAAGATGGTCCTGTCACCCTGGAAAAGGGCCAGAAGTTCATCCTGACCGCCGACGACGTGGAAGGCAACGCCGAAAAGGTGTCCACCACCTACAAGCCCCTTCCCCAGGATGTCAGCGTGGGCATGACCCTGCTCCTCGATGACGGCAACCTTGAGCTGCGCATCAAAGAGATCAAAGGCAACGACATCATCACCGAAGTTGAAATCGGTGGGGTGCTGAGCAACAACAAAGGCATCAACGTGCCCGAAGCCGACCTCTCTGCCCCTGCACTGTCCGACAAGGACATTGCTGACCTCGGGGTCGGTGCAGAAATCGGCGTGGACTGGGTGGCCCTCAGCTTCGTGCGTTCCCGTGACGACCTGATTCTGGCCCGCCACCACCTGAGAATGCTCGGTTCAAGCGCGAAACTGATGGCCAAAATCGAGAAGCCCCAGGCTGTGGACCGCTTCGACGAAATCCTCGCTGAAGCAGACGGCATCATGGTGGCCCGTGGTGACCTCGGGGTGGAAATGCCCACCGAACAGGTCCCCGTGATCCAGAAGATGATCATCCGCAAGTGCCGCGAAGCGGGCAAGCCCGTGATCACCGCCACCCAGATGCTCGAAAGCATGCGCACCAACCCCCGTCCCACCCGCGCAGAGGCCAGTGACGTGGCCAACGCCATCTTCGACGGAACCGACGCCGTGATGCTCTCCGCAGAATCTGCAAGCGGCATGTACCCTGTGGAATCCGTGGGCATGATGTTCAAAATCGCTGAGACCGCTGAAGGCACTTCTCAGTACGAAGAAGAACTCATCAAGATCCCCGAGGATCGCCACACCACCCAGGACGCCATTGCGCACTCTGCAAGCGAAATCGCACGCTTCCTGAACGCCAAGGCCATCGTGTGCTTCACCTCCTCCGGAGCCACTGCAGCACGCGTGTCCCGCCGCCGTCCCCGCAAACCCATCCTGGCCCTCACCCCCAACGACAAAGTGGTGAACCAGCTGGCCCTGATGTGGGGTGTGGTGCCCCTCCTCACCCGTGACCCCAAAGACACCGATGACATGGTGGAGATTGCCGTCCAGACCCTGCAGGATCTGGAGCTGGTGCAATCTGGAGACCGCATCGTGATCGTCGCTGGTGTACCTTTCGGCATGAAAGGAACCACCAACACGCTGCGCGTGGCGCGGATTCCGTAACCTCACCACCCACCCTCACCCCGTCTCACGCCTCCCTCTCCCAGAACTGGGAGAGGGATTTTGCTGTCTTCCTGTTTTCCCATCAAAAACCTCTCCCGCGAAAGTGGGAGAGGGAGCGAAGAGGCAAAGCCTCAAGCGGAGCGAGGGTCAGGCAGGCACAATCCGGGCACTGTTCGCCAGATGCTCCACCTGCTCCACCTGGTAGTAACGCCCGAAGCGGTTTTCCAGGAAGGGTCTCAGGGGCACATCTTCCTGACGCACGAAGCCCTGGGCAGGCAGGAAGTCTTCGGCGTGGAGGTCCAGGACGGCGCACAAAGAAGCTGCGGTGGTGAGCTGGATGGCACTCCAGTGTTGACCGTGGACCATCTGGTCGTAGATTTTGCGGGCGTCGCTGACCTGGGTGAGGCGGCCCTCTTTGTAGCCAGTCACGGTGCAGAAGGTCAGGACCACATCCTGAGGGGTGATGGGAAGGGCGTTTTCCAGAATGTCTTTCAGCATCTCACGGCGCTCGGAGAGGCGCAGATCGCGGATCAGGAACTGCATCAGGTAGCGGTGGCCAGGGTAACGCACGGACTTGTAATCCAGACGCTGGACTTTGCCTTCCAGGGTCTCACAGAGGGTGCCCAGACCACCAGAGGTGTTGAAGGCCTCGTAGGTGATCCCATCCAGTGAGAAGCTCTCCAGGCCCTCAAGGGCCTGCATTTCCACGATTTTGCCATCATGCAGGGCTTCACAGGGGTTGATGTACTCGTTGACCACGCCGTCGGTGGACCAGGTGAGGTTGTACATCAGCATGTTGGTGGGGAACTGTGGGAGGGCACCCACGCGCATTTTGATGTCAAGAATGGAATCAAACCCCTTTGCGAGGTCTGCCGCCAGAATCCCGATGAAGCCAGGGGCCAGACCGCACTGGGGCATGAACACCTGACCGGGTTTTGCCTGCTTTGCCAGTTCGCGGATGTGGGCAGTGGTTTCACGGTCCTCGGTGAGGTCGAAGTAACTCACCCCAGCGTTCAGGGCGGCTTCTGCAATGAACTTGTTCACGAAGTAGGGCCCGGCAGAAACCACCTGATCCACTTCCTTGAAGGCCTCCTGCATCATGCCAATGTCGGTGGCATCCAGAACCACACTTCTTACAGGCACGGTTTTGACGGCGCGTTCCAGGGCCTGTTCACTCTTGTCTGCAAGGGTGACTTCATAATTCTGGGCGTGGTGGAGCAGGTGCGCGATGGTGGTGCCGACTTTTCCTGCACCGAAAATCAGGACTTTGCGTTTCATGGTGTGTGACCTCCCTGCCAGAGAAGAAAACCTCTCTGGCAATGTTTTGGATGTGGGTTTTGAGGGAAGAAGATGGAATCAGCGTCAGGCGTGCCTGCCTGGGAATGATGTCGATTGAACTGTAGGGGCGGGCCGCTGGCTCGCCCCACATCGCATGTTTTACAGCTCGGAGACGCTCACAGGTGCTTTGACCTCTGCGTATTCGGTTTCCATCTGGGCCAGTTGCAGCTTGCCAGAGATGTCGTCGTTCACGCCGTGCCAGTAGGTGTAGTTGTCGATCACCCAGATGCCAGATTCGCGGGTGCCGTTGCCTGAAGCCTTGGTGCCACCGAAGGGCATGTGGGCTTCTGCTCCGGTGGTGGAGTTGTTGATGGAGGTCATGCCTGCCTGGATGTTCTCGCGGAACTTGTAGGCCCATTCGCGGTTGTTGGTGTAGATTGCGCTGGAGAGGCCGTATTCCACGCTGTTGGCGACTTCGATGGCTTCATCGATGCCGTCGACTTTCACCAGGTTGATGGTGGGGCCGAAGCACTCCCGCTGGAAGATCTGCATGTCTTTGGTGACGTTGTCCCAGACGGTGGGCCAGCCATAGAATGCCTCTTCGGGGTCGCCCTGGAAACCTTCGGGTTTGTTGTCGCGGGTGATGCGCTTCTTGCCGTGCAGCAGGGTTGCGCCGTCTTTTTCACCGAGGTCATAGTGGGCTTCCCAGGTTTTGAAGAAGCGCTCGTTGATGAAAGGGCCATAGAGCACGTCATCGTGTTCGCCAGGGTTGCCGATTTTGATCTGCTGGACTTTTTCGAGGTAGCGCTTCTTGAACTCCTCGTAGATGGGAGCGTCCAGGATGATGTTTCCTGCACTGGTGCAGCGCTGGCCTCCGGTGCCGAAAGCGGCCCACAGGGCACCTGCCACAGCATTGTCCAGATCGGCGTCGCGCATGACCACCAGAGGGCTCTTGCCCCCGAGTTCAAGGGTGGGGTGGGTGAGGTTGCGGCCTGCCACCTCGCCAATTTTGCGGCCCACAGCGCTCGATCCAGTGAAAGCGATTTTGTTCAGGCGCTTCTCATCCATCATGTCCACCAGGAATTCACCGGTGGAACCTCCGCCGTAACCGAAGACGAGGTTCATGACCCCATCGGGCAGGCCTCCTTCAATCAGAAGCTGGGTGAAGGCGTAACTGGTCAGGGGCGCATCTTCGCTGGGCTTCCAGACGATGGTGTTTCCGGTCAGAAGCGCTGGAATGATCTTCCAGGCAGGCACGGCCACAGGGAAGTTTCCTGCGGTGATGATGCCCACCACGCCCAGAGGACGGCGGAAGGTCATCAGGTCCTTGGTTTGCATTTCACTGGGCACAGTCTGGCCGTACAGGCGGCGACCCTCGGACTGGAAGAAGTGGCAGGTGTCGATGGCTTCCTGCACGTCTCCACGGGCTTCTTTGAGGGTCTTGCCCATTTCGCGGGAGAGCAGGCGGCTCAGGGCTTCTTTTTCACGCTCGATGGCCTTGCCGATGTTCCCGATGATGTTGCCCCGGATGGGAGCGGGGGTCTTGCTCCATTTTGCAAATGCAGTTTTTGCAGCGATGCAGGCTTCACGAACCTGCTCTTTGGTGGCAACAGGGAATTCTCCGAGCACATCGCTGAGTTTTGAGGAGTTGCGGCTCAGGTAATGGTCCTGGCTGTCGACCATTTTTCCATTGATGATGTTGAGGTAACGCTTCACGGTGTGTTCTCCGGTCTGTGGTTTCTGAGCAGTCTGGGTCACTTCACGACCTCCCTTTTCTGGGTCTGGGTGGTGTAGGTGCTCTCGAAGATTTTATCTGCATTTCCAGCCTCGAAACCCTCACGGCGGTGTTCGCGTTTCAGTTCGGATTTTGAGAGGTGGCTGTAGGCAGGGAGCACCCGTCTTTCAGCGAATTCCACATAGGACCCGCTGATCATTTTCTTTTTGCCTTCGGCAAATTCGGCTTCGATCATCTCTGCGACGGTGGAGGACTGCAGCAGCAGACCATCAGGACTGACCTTGATCTTGCCCCCAGAGTCGTTCAGTTTGAAGCCGTTTCTCTCCAGGAAGTCGTTGTAGCCCTGGATGCTGTCGTAACCCTCTGGCAGGCTGTGAATGGACACAGTGAAGTGGTTGAGGTAATAGCGGTTGTAGATCACCCAGGCGGCGTATTCCGATTCCTGTTGCAGGCGCTCGTAGTCCTCCAGGGTGGGGAGCCTCCAGAGGGCCTTGTGCAAGAAGGCATCCACTTCTTCCCAGTTGTCGAGGTTGAGGCCATCGACAGGATCGGTTTTCACTTCATCGGTGTAGCTGTGGATGATGCGCTGGGCCACTTCGGAAAGCTCATGGACCCGCAGTTCGGACACGAAGATTCTGGGGAACTCGGGGGAGGGGGGAGCGTACCAGAAGGCATTCAGCTTCTTGGCCTGAAAATTGTATCTTTCCTGTTTGCGGTAACCGTAGTGCAAAAAGATCTTTTCAAAGGACTGGATGCCGAACTGGGGCACACCCATGGTTCTGAAGGCGATGTGATCGTTTTCGATCTGGTCTCTCGCTGCAATGATGCCTTCTTTGAGCATGGCTTCAATCACGCCTTCCACATCGGGAACGCGCTGCTGGTAACGCTGCATCAGACCGTCGAGCACTTTTTTCAGGGTGTCATGCATCTCAAGATCCTTTCTTCATAAAGACACCAACCCCTCTGAAAAGCCAGTCCCAGAGAGATTTTGGTGTCCTGAAATGGGACATTTATCCTGTTCTTGATCTCATGCTAGCACCACGCTGAAACCCAGCTGACCTGTCATTTGAAAAGTGTATACAATCCCACAGGCCCGGAAGCGCAGGGTCAGCGACAACCAAAAGTTAACGCCCGCTGTGGAAACGGGCGCAACGCTTGTCAAAAGCCAAGTGTGAAAGTTATATGAGGATCAGAGGTCGCGTCTGCGAAAGACCACGATGGCCAGACCTAAAAGTGCAACCAGATAACAAAAAGCCCAGATCAGGTCCCCGGACTGGATGGGGGTGCTGCCCACCAGAGGGTTGCCATCGCGGATGCCCTCTGGAAGGTCTCGCATCGAGCGGGTTTGCAGGTAATAACTGGCAAAACGCCACATGGCATCGCTGGGAAAGATGTAATGCGAGTACACCCCGATTTTTTCCATCAGAGGTGTGGCGGTAAACTTCCCAAGGTTCCCCACCAGTCCACCCGTCCAGGAGAGGGCATAGACCATGAACATCACGACCCCACTGGTCAGCACTGGAAAAATGGCACTGCAGAGGACTGTGCTGGTCAGCAGAATCCAGGTGCCCAGGCCCATCAGCACTATGGTCTTGATGTAATCTGCCGGGATGTACCCGGTGATCCAGTAGGTGCCATAAACCACCCCCAGAGAAAGCAGGGCCAGATACACCAGGCTCACCACACTGAGCCCGAGCCATTTGCCCAGCACCAGTTCGGCACGCTTCAAAGGCTTGACCAGAATGGTCATCAAGAGGCCACTTTCCACCTCTCCTGAAAGGGTGGAAACGCCCAGCATGATGCCCACCAGACTGCCCAGAAAGTTCACCACATACAGGCCCATGATGCTGAGGGTGGCATAGATCTCATCGGCCCTCCTCAGGCGTTCACGGCCCAGTTCTGCAGCCCGTTCTGTCAGGTTCTCCTGCAGGGCATGGGCACCATAAAAATACAGGCCCAGAAAGACCACGGTCAGAATCAGCAGGGCCAGAATCAGCTTCTTGGCGAAAGCCTCCTGCAGGGTGAAAGCAGAAACTTTGAAGATGTTGTTCATCTGGCCTCCATCAGGGAAACATACAGGTCTTCCAGGGTGCGTTTCTGTGGGGTGAGGCCATAGATCGGACACCGGTGTTTGAACAGCACCTCTGCAATGCGGGCAATGTCTTTTTCATCCGAGACCCTGAGGTGTGCGGTGTTCCACGTGAAATCGAGCACCTCTGCAAAAGACTGCAGCTCTGCTTTGAGGTCCTCAGTCATTTTCTCGCTCAGGATTTCCACTTCCAGGGTTCCTTTCAGCAACTCCTGCAATGAACCGGTGCGTAAAACCTGACCGTTTTGCACAATGCACACCCGATCACAGGTCAGTTCCACCTCGGAGAGCAGGTGGGAATTTAAAAACACCGTGGTCCCCTGTTCCTGCAGGTGGTGGATGATGTTCCTGACCTGTCTGCGGCCCAGCGGATCAAGGGCAGAGGTGGGTTCATCCAGAAAGACAATCCTGGGTTTGTGCAAGATGGCCTGGGCCAGACCCACCCGTTGTTGCATCCCCTTGGAATAGCCTTTCACTTTCCGGTCTCCGTGCTGTGAAAGGCCCACCTGATCCAGCACTTCTGGAATGCGCCTGTCCAGTTCCTGCTCGGTCATGCCGCACAGGCGGCCATGCCACCTGAGGAGGTCCTTTCCAGAGAGCCAGTCATGAAAACGGAAAAGTTCAGGAAGAAACCCCACCTGCCGTTTGACTTCCAGGCTGTCAGGCGTTTGACCCAGGAGCTTTGGGGTTCCACGGGTGGGAGAAATCAGGCCCAGGAGCATTTTGATGGTGGTGGTCTTTCCAGCCCCGTTGGGTCCCAGAAAACCGAAAACCTCTCCCTGTGCCACCGAGAAGCTGATGTCCTGAACGGCCACCTTGCGGGGATAGGCTTTGTGAAGATGCGTTGCCTCAATGTCCATGCTGACTTCAGAGTACGGGGATTCTTTTTGAGAAATGCGGTGACAGGGCGAGGACAGATTGTGGTTTTGAATGTCCAATACAATTTGTAGGGGCAGGCCGACGGCTCGCCCCCTGCTGAAATCCTGTCAGATCAGCCAATTCCAGCTTCTGCAAAAGTTGCCATGTTTTTCAGAACGCTGGCCGCAGCCTGCAAGATGGGCACACAGAGGACTCCACCTGTCCCTTCTCCCAGACGCATGTCCAGATTGAGCAAGGGTTCCAGACCCAGGTGGGAGAGTTGTTTGACGTGCCCGATTTCCACACTCTGGTGGCTTGCAAAGAAATAATCTCTGGAAAGGGGAGAGAGGGCTGCGGCAATCAGGGCTGCAGATCCAGCAATGAATCCATCAATGACCACAGGAACCCGGTGGGCGGCACCTGCAAGCATCACCCCGGTCATGGCAGCGATTTCCAGACCACCCAGATCTGCAAGCACACCCAGAGGATCTTCTGCGTGGCTCTGGTTGCGGTTCAGGGCCTCTTTGATCACCTGGACCTTGTGGGTGAGGCCTTCATCTGAGATGCCTGTTCCACGTCCTGTGACCAGATCTGGAGAGAGGTTCAGCATTCTGGCGGTGATGGCTGCTGCAGGGGTGGTGTTGCCGATGCCCATCTCTCCGGGCACCAGAATTCCTGCACCTTGCTGAATGGCCTGTGTTGCCACTTCTGCTCCAAGCAGCAGGGCTTTTTCTGCTTCCTCGCGGGTCAGGGCACTTTCCTTTCGCAAGTTGCGGGTGCCTCTGCGAACAGGGGTGTTCACCAGAGCAGGGTGGTCGGGCAGGTCTGCATTCACGCCTGCATTGATCACCTGCACTTTTGCACCCACAGTGCGGGCGATGGCATTTACCGCTGCCCCTTCGGCCAGGAAGTTCAGAACCATCAGAGGGGTGACACTGGCAGGAAAGGCACTGACGCCTTCTTCACACACGCCGTGGTCTCCTGCGCAGACGATGGCCACAGGGTTTTGAATTTCTGGTTTTTCTGTGCCCAGAATGCCTGCAAGTCGCACCCCCAGGGCTTCCAGTTTTCCCAGAGATTTCGGAGGTTTGGTGAGCTGGTCCTGGCGTTCCAGCGCGCTTTTCAAAGCCTGTGCATTGAGGGGTTGAATCTGGTCAATTAAGGTCTGCATTTCAGGGAACAGATTAACGCTTTTGCGTCCTGGCAGGTGCTACTTGACCTTGATGGGTTGGCCTGCAACACAGAAGTAACTTTCCTGGCAGGCTTGAGAAAACATCTGGTTCACCCGGCCCAGAATGTCCCGGTACTGTCTGGCGAGTTTGTTGACAGGGACAATCCCAAGACCCACCTCGTTGCTGACCACGATGGTTGGAGATGTCCTTTGCTGAATCACTTCACAGATCGCCTGGGCACGCTCCAGAATTGCTGCTTCGGTCATTTCCTGCATCATCAGGTTGGAGACCCACAGGCTCAGGCAATCGATCAGCAGTGGACCATAGACTTTCTCGACTGCTTCCAGCAGTTCTCTGGGAGCTTCGAGGGTTTTAAAGTGCTCAGGTCGGTCGGTCTGGTGTCTGGCGATGCGGTCTTGCATCTCCTCGTCGAAGGCCTGTGCAGTTGCAATGAAAGTGATTTCTCCTTCCTGCTCTGCAGCCAGCTTTTCAGCAAAGGCACTTTTCCCAGAGCGTGCCCCTCCAGAGATGAACACACTCCTGATGGAAGAGGCTGAAAAAGCAATATTTAAATGTTTCAATATCCATTCTCCATCATGTTTCAGCACTGTGAGGCTGGCAGGAGACAGTTCAAAACGCTGCAGATTCAGGGTCTGTCTCAGGATGGCCCGGATCACTCCCAGATGCGTCACCAGAATGGTGTTTCCTTCTGGAAGGTCTCTCAGCACTCCGGCAATGCGAGAAGCAAAGGCTTTGCCACTTTCCCCCTGTGGTGCTCCTGCAGCGGATTCCGGATTCTGCATGTCTTCCAGCCATTGCAAAGGAGCATTCCCGTGCTTCGCTTCCAGTTCTGCCCAGGTGTGACCAGCCATGATCCCAAAATCCATTTCTCGGAGATCAGGATGGATGACAGGGGAGAGGCCCAGAGCCCCACAGGTTTGCAGGGTTCGAAGGCTTGGAGAGCTCAAGACCACACTGTTTGAGGGCAGAAAGGGCTGCAGTTTTTGCACAGCACGCTTGCCCTGGGCACTTAAAGGTGAATCTGCAGCAGGGTAGCGTTTCAGATGGTTGTCTTCGGTGGTGCCGTGCCGGATCAGGTACAGGGTGCGGGTCATGCCTGTCCTCCAGAGACGATCACCCACAGGAGCAGAACAGCAATCTCGGTGCATTCGATGATGGCTCCGTACACGTCACCGTTGATGCCTCCTCCCAGCCTGCCTGCGGCGAAATGGGCCACCACCAGAGCAGAGATCAATCCTGCAAGCAGCATCCACCAGCCACCCGGGAACAGCAGAACAGGAAGGATCAAGATGAGGCCCATCTGCCACCAGCCTTCTCTTGATCTGGCCCCGAGAGATTCCTGTCTGGCGGCAGGGTAAAGGTTCATCGGGAGCAGAACTGCAAATCGGGCAATGGCTGGAATGAGGATCAGAGGAAGAAGTGCAGTCCAGCTGAAAGCATGCAGTTCGGTCAGGAGGCTCCATTTTAAAAGCAGGGAGATCACCGCAACCGCCAGACCAAAAGCCCCCACATGCACATCTTTCAGAATCTCCAGGCGTTTCGCGGGAGACTTCATGGCAAGCAAGGCGTCTCCGGCATCCACCAGCCCATCAAAGTGCAGCATTCCGGTGATCCACAGCCATGCAGTGAGGGCAAGGGCTCCACTGACCCCGGCAGGGAAGAGGTGACCGATCAGAACCACCAGGAACAGCACCAGACCGACTGCATAACCTGCGACTGGATAAAAGCCACTGGCCTTCTTGAATTCACCTTCTTTCACTTCCCCCACGTCTGGAAGGGGGAGGGTGGTGAGGAAGGTCAGGGCGAGGTGGGCATAGCGCAACATTGCCCTCCAGTCTAATCTGCTTTGATGGCCTGGATCAGTTCAGCGACCAGGGGGTTGGGAAAGCGCCTGCTCTGGGTGATGGCATAAAAATTCTCCTGCAGGTCCCGGATCTTGCAGCATTCCACCAGTGCTCCGGTGCGCAGTTCGTCCTGCACCACCACCGGGGGCACCAGGGTGACACCAGGGGTTTCACGGGCCAGCAGACGCAGCATGGCCATGTCATCCACCTCGGCCAGGATGGTGGGCCGGATGCCTGCCTGTTCCAGAATCAGGTCGAATTCTCGCCTGAGGTCGCTTTGCAGGCTGGGAAGCACAATGGGCACCGTGCGCAGGTCTTCTGGAAACTGGAACGGTTGGGCGTCTGGTGCGGGTTTGCGCACCAGACTGACCCGCTGCTGTGCCAGCAGGTGACTGTGCCAGAGGTTTTCGGCGTCTCTGGGAACCGGCATGTTGGAGAGCACGAGGTCCAGCGTGTGGGCATCCAGCTGGGAGAGGAGTTCACGCAGGGTCCCTGAGCGGACCACCAGTTCCAGATCGGTGCGGCCCATCACGGGCTTCAAAAAATCCAGCTGGAAGTTGCGTGACAGGGTGGCCACGGCCCCCACCCTGAGCACCTGTCTGTTGCTGGCCTGTCCAGACCTCAGCAGGTTTTGCAGTTCATCTCCGGTTTTGAAGATGGTCTCGGCGTAGTCCAGCACAATGCGGCCCACCTCGGTGAGGGTGAGTTTGCGGTTTTCCCGTTCAAAGAGGTTGTGACCGAGTTGCTCTTCAAGTTTGCGGAGCTGCACAGACAGGGCCGACTGGGAGAGGTGCAGTTTCTCGGCCGCACGGGTGAGGTTGCCCTCCTGGGCCACAGCCCAGAAGTAGCGCAGATGATGGTAGTTCAGAAAAGCCACCTTTTACTTTTATCAAAACGAACGATTTTTAGCAATTATTCTATTAGACGAAAGATTAAGACGGTGCTATAGTCTGTGCAGATGCAGGTTCGCCTGCCACACATCAAGAACTTCATGAGGGCACTGCCCGCCACCCGGGGTGGCAGGGTGGTGTTCTGCTGAAAGGACGTCTTTATGGAACCGATCACCACAACTTTGCCGTTTCTGGTCATCACCGGTCCCTTGCTTTACCTGCTTGCCGGGCTCATCTCTGTCCGCTGGGCCAGCCGAAATCCACAAAAGATGGTTCAAATCACCAACCCGATCGCATGGACGGGTTTTGGGGTGGCTGTGCTTTCAGCCATTGGTCTGGCCTTCACAGGGAAAATCAGCCACACTTTTTTCTCACTGGGTGCTTTTTTCAAACTGACCGTTTACTTTGATGTGCTCTCGGCGGTGATGCTCACCCTGGTGTCCTTCATTGGTCTGATCGTGACCCGCTACACCCGCAATTATCTGGCAGGAGATGCAGGACAGGGCCGATTCCTCAAGTGGCTTTCTTTGACCATTGCTGCAGTGCTCACCCTGATGGTCAGCGGTCACCTGGGGATGTTCGTGCTGGTGTGGATGGGGATCAGTCTGGGCCTCCACCAGCTTCTGGTGTTCTACCCGGAGCGTTTTGGTGCAAGGCTCGCTGCCCGCAAGAAATTCATCACCAGCCGTCTGGGTGACCTCAGCATGATCACTGCAGCTGTGCTGGTCTATCAGGGTTTTGGGACGCTGGATTTTGTCCGGATCTTTGAACTCGCTCAGGAGGCCAGAATGTCTGGTGCCTCCCTCCCTTACATTCCCGAGATCACTGGACTGCTGGTGCTTGCGGCCCTGCTGAAATCTGCACAGTTCCCCTTCCACAGCTGGCTTCCTGAAGTGATGGAAACCCCCACGCCTGTTTCTGCCCTGCTGCATGCTGGCATCATCAATGCCGGTGGCTTTTTGATGGTCCGCATGAGTGAGGTGATGGTGCTTGCTCCAGGGTCCCTCACCGCACTGACCGTGGTGGGTGGCCTCACTGCCCTGTTTGGCTCTGTGGTGATGCTCACCCAGAACACGGTGAAAGTGGGCCTTGCCTACTCCACCATCGCCCAGATGGGCTTCATGTTGTTGCAGTGTGGTCTTGGGGCTTTCCCGGCTGCGGTGCTGCACATCGTCGGTCATTCTCTTTACAAAGCCCACGCCTTTCTGTCCTCGGGCAGTGTGGTGGAAACCAGCAAATCCAGCCTTAAACTTCCGAAAGGAAAACCCCAGACTTTAAACCTGCTTCTTGTCCTGGCCTCTGCTGTGGGCCTCACTTTTGCAGCCGGAGCCCTTTTTGGAGCACCGCTGGATCACAAACCAGGCCTGCTGGTGCTGGGTTCCACCCTGATGATGGGTCTGGTCTACCTGATGTGGAATGCAGCCTCTGAACGCCTGACTGCAAAACTCTTCGTGAAAGGGCTGGGGTTCACAGGGTTTGTGGCGGTCAGTTACTTTGCCCTGCAGTCGGGTGTGGAATGGCTCCTCAAAGGTGCCGTGGTGACAGACCCTCTGGCTCCAACGGTCATGGGCCTTCTGATCTCGATCAGCCTGATCGTGCTGTTCCTGGCAGCTCTGGTGTTGCAGATGCTGCTTCCTTACCGCATCTCTCACCCCCAGTGGCAGGTTGCCTACATCCACCTGCTCAATGGTCTGTATGTCCACGCCTTCACCCACCGCCTGATCGAAAAAGTGTGGCCCATCAAGCCCGCTGTCTCTCCTGAAGCTGCCCAGAAAGGAAAAAGCCATGACTTTGCAAAGCGTGCATCCTGAATTCCGTAAACAGGTGAAAGGCGTCACCCAGCGCATTGCCCCCCTGTGGCCCCTCAAGCACTTCGTTGCCGTGAATCCCTTCGTGGGCCTGACCGATCAACCGTTTTCTGAGGCCTGCCAGACGGTGAAGCAGGTGGTCCACGCCAGCATGCTGATGCCCCGCGAATATTACGCCCAGCAGGTGCAGCAGGGCAGAATTCAGGAACAGGACCTGCAGAAAGCTGCGCTTGAACATGGGCTGGATGTGGTGACCCTCAAGCATGCTCTGGCTCAGCCATCCAGTCAGAATCAGGCTGTGGTTGCCCACACCGTGACAGAAGTGGTGGATGAGGCCAGAAACACCTTCTACAGCCGCATGACCACCGAGGAAATCTCCAAGTGGTGTGCAGCATATTTTGACCAGACCCAGGCTGTGTGGACCCTGCCCTGGCGGGACCTTCCTCTGTACAGTGCCTGGAGGATGGCTGCCCGGCTGGACCGTCAGCCTGAGGTGCTGGGCTTCAGGGATTTCCGCAAATGGGTGGGTCAGCTGCCCACCGATCCTCATGAAGCCATTCACTTCATCACCGAAGCCCTGCAAGTGCGGGATGCTGCACTGGAGGTGTATCTGCACCGCGCCCTGTGCAGCATCTCTGGATGGGCCTCCTACGTGCGCTACCAGACCTGGGATGCTGAACTCGCTGGCGTCGAGAAAGACGATCTGGTGCAACTGCTCGCCATCCGCCTGAGTTTTGACTTCGCCCTCTTCCAGATGCACAAAAACCTGCAGCTCGAATGGAACCGTGCTGTTTTCCAGATGGGGCACCTCAGGCAATACCAGACAGACATGCAAGGGGATCTGGCCCTGCAACGGGCCTTTGAGCATGGTTTTCAGCGGGAACTGATCTCCCAGCTCTCACAGAAAAAAGAGGTGGCAGAGCAGGGCAGGAAAGCTGTGCAGGCGGTCTTCTGCATTGATGTGCGCTCTGAAGTGTTTCGCCGTTCGCTCGAAACCCTGAGTCCAGACCTTGAAACCGCAGGCTTTGCAGGCTTTTTCGGGCTTCCCATCCAGTATGTGTCCCTCGCAGAAGAGGAGGGCAGCGCCCAGTGCCCGGTGCTGCTGCATCCTGCCCTCAGTGTGCAGGAGACCCTGCAAGGTGTTTCTGAAAAGCAGCGAAAAGAGGCGATCTCTGCCCGTGTGCTGAGAAAACAGGCAGCGCAGGTCTGGAAAGCCTTCAAGACTTCTGCCGTGTCCTCTTTTGCATATGTGGAAACGGCTGGACTTGGGTTTGGGGCGAAGCTCGCCAGTGACAGCTTTCGCATCACCCGTCCGGTCAAGCATCCTTCAGTTCACGGCCTGCATCACCATCAGGTCAAACAGCTCGGACCTGACCTTTCTGGATGGAGTTTAGAGCAGCGCCTGAAGCTTGCAGAAGGGATGCTGAAAGGCATGTCCATGAAGACTGGATTCGCCCGCCTGATCCTGCTCGCTGGACACGGCAGCAGCACGGTCAACAATCCTCACGCTTCTGGTCTGGACTGCGGGGCCTGTGGAGGGCACACTGGAGAGGCCAACGCCAGGGTTGCTGCGAAAATCCTCAATGATGCTGCAGTGAGGGTGGGTCTTGCTGCAAAAGGCATCGACATTCCGGCAGACAGCTGGTTTGTGGCAGGCCTGCACAACACCACCACCGACGACATGACCCTGTATGACACCGAAAAGTTGCCCGCTTCCCATCAGAAGGATCTGCAGCAGCTTGAGGGTTGGCTGGAGCAGGCCGCAGGACTCACCCGTCTTTCCCGTGCCAAATGGCTGGGGGGATCTGACAAAACCGCTCTTCAAATGGCCCAGGAGGTGGAAAAACGCAGCAAGGACTGGTCCCAGGTGCGACCAGAGTGGGGTCTTGCAGGAAATGCAGCTTTCATTGCAGCGCCCAGAGTCCGCACGTCCAGCTTGAACCTCGAAGGCAGGGTTTTCCTGCACAACTACAACTGGCAGGAAGACCCTGCCTTCTCAGTCCTGGAACTGATCATGACTGCCCCCATGGTGGTGGCGAGCTGGATCAACCTGCAGTATTACGGTTCCACAGTGGACAACCGGGCTTTTGGCAGCGGCAACAAAGTCCTGCACAACGTGGTGGGGGGCACTCTTGGGGTGTTGCAAGGCAGCAGGGGAGACCTGCAGACCGGCCTTCCCCTGCAGTCCCTGCATGACGGAGAACAATTTGTCCATGAGCCCCTCAGGCTCAGCGTGTTCATCGAGGCCCCTCAGGAAGAGATCAACAAGGTGATCTCGAAACATGGACACGTGCGGGACCTGCTGGACCACCATTGGCTCTACCTGTTCAGGATCACCCCAGAAGGGGAATTTAAACGCTATGTGGGAGATCTCAGGTGGGAGGCTTTGGACAGCTGAGAGACGGAAATTGGAACACCCACCAGGGCGAGGCACGCCTCGCCCCTACAACCCACATCAATATTGCTGTCAGTGGGTGGGCCAATAGATCGCTCCTGAAAACCCTTCTGATTTCTGCCTTCTGCCTTTCGCTCTCAGCCCTCGGCCCTTGCCTCCGTTTCACGTGAAACATCCCCATCCTGCCCCCCTCAACAGTGTTATCCTGTGAGACATCGGGAACTGCTCCGCGTAGGACGGTTTAAGGGCGAAAGTCCAAGTGGGGAATCTGGTGGGCTGTGCATAAAAATCCTGTACAGCAAGTCCAGAACTGACGCGCAACGGTGATAGAAGCTGGCTTCTTCAGTCCGAATGCCACCCCGGTGAGAACCTCGCGATTGGGTGCGTGAAACGCAATTCAAGCCCGCTCGTGTGTGGAGTGCCATGCAGAGTCTGGAAACAGAGCAGGTGTGCCTGACCCTCAAACCTTCAAGCCTCATTCTGGATTTTCTGGAGCCCAGAACCATCCTTTCGAGTGCGCCGTTCAATGGTGGCCTGACCCGCGCCAGGTACGTGCTGAACCGCACCGTGGGCATGGAGTTCTGCCCGGTGGATGTGCAAGAGGCGGTCAGACAGGAAATTCAGGCAGTGAACCTTCCTGCAGACCAGACCGTCTGCTGCCTCACTGCAGTGGATGTCTGGAAGTTTGGCGAGGGCCGCGCAGAAGAACAGGGCATCAGCGCCACCGCTTTTGTGACGGCAGGGCTGGGCAACCTGAGTGCTCCGGGCCTGACGCCGATCAGTGACCACAAGCCTGGAACCATCAACAGCGTTGTTTGCATTGAAGCGAACCTGCCCACAGCTGCACTGGTGGAAGCCGTACAGATCGTGACTGAGGTCAAAGCCCGCATGCTGCAGGGACGCCAGACCCGGGAAGGCCATGCAGGAACAGGCACCAGCACCGACACTGTGACCATCGTGATGCTGGGCGGCAGAGATGAAAAATATTCCGGTGCAGTGACCCCGGTGGGTCGGGCTGTGGCCCGGGCCTTTGAAGATGCATTCCGGGAGGCCATCAAATGAGCAGCCAGCCCCACACCACCAAACCCTATGAGAAGCCCACCGGAGAGCGCAGAGGGCTCGTCATCATCAACACCGGAAACGGCAAAGGAAAAACCACGGCTGCTCTGGGTTTGCTGGTTCGTGCCCAGGGAAGGGGCCTGAGAACCCGCCTTCTGCAATTCATCAAGCATGAAAGTGCAAACTTTGGAGAGCACCGCAGCCTCAAAACACTTGGCATCCCCTTTGCAGGTCTGGGAGATGGTTTTTCCTGGACCAGCAAGGATCTTGACCGCAGCAAGGAGATGGCACAGGCTGGATGGCAGGAGGCAAAAGCGGCCATTTTGTCCGGTGAATATGACCTGCTGGTGCTTGATGAGGTGACCTATCCCATCAACTGGGGCTGGATTGACGTTCAGGAGGTGCTGGACACCCTGAAAGCCAGACCAAAAATGCTGCATGTGGTCCTGACCGGACGCAAAGCCCATGAGCTTCTGGTTGAGTTTGCAGACACCGTGACAGAAATGCAGCCTGTGAAACACGCCTTTGAAGCGGGCGTTCCAGCCCAGAAAGGCATCGAGCACTAGACCATGCGCATGCTGCTGTTCCTCGGGGTGGCTGCAGTGTACCTCCTGATCACGTTTCAGGTGCTCAGGCGTCCATCGAGTGTGATGCAGGATGTGGGCCTCAGGTTTGACAACATCAACGGCCTGAGTGAGTTCCATGCCATTTATGTGGGCATCTGGTCGGTGACGGCGGCCATGCTGATCTATTCGGCATTCTTTCCAGAGGAGCGTGCACTGGCGGTGTTCGCGGCCCTGATGGTGCTTGCCCAGCCCATTGGAAGGATTGTCGCCCTGTTCAGGGGGGGCCTGCCCCGGGGAAAAATGCAGCTGATGTTCGTGCTGGAAACCATTGGAGGACTGTGGCTCTGCTTTCTGGCCTGAGTGTGCTGCTGGCTTTTTTGCTGGATCATCTGGGCGAGCCTCCCATGAAATTTCATCCGGTGGTGTGGATGGGAAATTACCTCCGGGCAGCACGCCGACTCCTCTTCAAAGACTTCTTCGCAGGTCTGCTGGGATGGGGGGTGGGTGCTGTGCTGGTCCTGGGTCTGGCAGCAGGGGTGCAACTGGCGATTCATCAGATGTCTCCTGGCTGGCAGATTCTGCTCACCGCAGTCTGCCTGAAGCCCCTGATGGCCTGGAGTGCCCTGAGAAAAGCTGGAGAAAGTGTCCTGCTTGCTCCAACTTTGCAGGAAGCCAGACGGGAGCTCTCCTGGCATCTGGTGAGCAGGGACACTTCAGAACTCAGCGAAAGTGAGGTGATGGGGGCCGCCATGGAATCGGTGGCAGAGAACCTGTCAGATTCACTGGTGGCTCCGCTGTTCTGGTTTCTGATTGGAGGCCTGCCCATGGTGGCTTTCTACCGTTACTGCAACACCGCAGATGCCATGTGGGGATACCGCACGCCTGAACTGGAGCACTTCGG
Organism: Deinococcus cellulosilyticus NBRC 106333 = KACC 11606; assembly: GCF_007990775.1. NCBI lineage: Bacteria > Thermotogati > Deinococcota > Deinococci > Deinococcales > Deinococcaceae > Deinococcus > Deinococcus cellulosilyticus. The sequence goes on from NZ_BJXB01000036.1 coordinate 40,391, forward strand.
CAAGGTGGCCGCCAGGGTGGACGACCTGCTGAACCTGATTCCTGCCCGTCTCACGGGCCTGCTGATCTGCGCGGTGCACCAGTCAAAACAGGCCTGGAACACCATGAACAGAGATGCGCTGAAAACTCCGAGTCCCAATTCCGGTTACCCGATGGCAGCACTGGCAGGTTTGATCGGGGTGAGGCTCAGCAAAAGGGACACCTATGATCTTGGCGCAGGGTTCCGAGATCCTGAGAAATCCGATCTTGCTCTGACCCTGAAAGCCCTTCACCGTGTGGCATGGATCAGTGTGGTCTTTCTGTCAGGGGTTTCATGTTTCCTCTGATCGCAAAAGCCCACCATGGGGGCAGGCAGGACGATCTGGCCCTGCTGGATTTCTCTGTGAACAGCAACCCACTTGGTCCGAACCCTCTGCTCCTGCAAGCCTGGCAACAGGCAGACCTGACCGAGTATCCAGAACCCACCTACCTGCAGACCCGCACAGCCCTTGCCCACTGGCATCAGGTTCAGCCTGATCAGGTGGTGCCGGGGGTTGGAGCGAGCGAACTGATGTACCGGATCTGCTTTGCCCTTTTAAAGCCTGGAGATGGGGTGCTGTCTATTGGCAGTCCCTTTGGTGAGTTTGCCCGTGCTGTCGGGTTGTGCAGGGCAAAACTGACGGTGACGGACCGGATTCATCCCCAGTTGAAACCTGTTCGGTTGCTGTACCTGTCCAACCCGCACAACCCCAGCGGTCATTTCGTGCAGGACCTGCAGCCTTTGCTGGAGGTCGCAGAACATGTGCTGCTGGATGAAGCTTACCTGCCTTTTCTGGGGATTCACGCAGAGGGACTGCCTGATCGGGTGATCCGTCTGCAGTCTCCCGGGAAGGTGCATGGTCTGGTGGGCATGCGCATGGCTTACGCCCTGTGCAGTTCAGAAGTGGCAGAGAAACTCATCAACCTGCAGAGCTCCTGGCACATCCCAGGCAGTCTGGATGTGGTCCTCAGGCACCTGCCAGAAGCCCAGAACTTTGTGGAAAGGACCCTGCCAGAGGTCAGACACAGTGCACAGAAACTCGCTGCTGCCCTGAAGGTTCCTTTTTGTGGGGTTCCCTTTTTGCTCTGTCCCATGCCTGACACACCACGTCTTGTGCGTTTCCTGCTGGACCGGGGGATGCGGGTCCGGGACTGTTCCAGCTATGGGTATCCTGACTTCATTCGCGTGAGCACACAGCTGGAAAAAGACGTTCTTTTACTGGAGGGGATCAAGACTTTTTATGGCTCTTAAAACCATCATGCTGATGGGGTGCACCTCGGATGCAGGGAAGTCCTTCCTGACGGCTGCCCTGTGCCGGTATTACGCCAATCAGGGGTACCGGGTGCGCCCCTTCAAAGCCCAGAACATGAGCAACTTCGCTGCTGTGACCCGGGACGGTCTGGAGATGGGCCGTGCCCAGTACCTGCAGGCCATTGCTGCCAGAGCTTTGCCAGACGTCAGGATGAATCCCGTACTCCTCAAACCCATGGCGGACACCCGCAGTGCAGTCATCGTGATGGGACGTCCCGATGCTGAAATTTCTGCTTTGCCCTGGTTTGATCGCAAGCCCAGGCTGTGGGGGGTGGTGCAAGAAGCCCTGCACAGTCTGCAACAGGAAGCCGAAATTCTGGTGATTGAGGGGGCAGGGAGCCCTGCCGAGATCAACCTCAAAAAGAGCGATATTGTGAACATGCGGGTGGCAAAAGAGGCCCAGGCAGACGTGTATCTGGTGGCTGACATTGATAAAGGTGGGGCGTTTGCCCACCTGCTTGGGACCTGGATGTGCCTGGATGAGGATGAAAAAAAGCTGGTCAAAGGGTTCATCCTGAACAAGTTCCGAGGGGACAAAACACTCCTGAGAGAGGCCCCGATGTGGCTTGAGGAGCAGACCGGAATTCCTGTGGTGGCCATTGTGGACATGCTGCCTCACAGGCTTCCCGAGGAGGACACCCTGCATTACCGGGCAGAGCCAAAATTCGGTATGAAAAACATCGCCCTGCTGTGTTATCCCTTTGCCAGCAATCTGGATGAGTTTGATCCTCTGATCCATCAGCCTGGCCTTCAGGTGGTGCCCCTGCGTGAAGTGCGGAATCTGGAGGTCTTTGATGCCCTGATCCTGCCCGGCTCACGCAACACGGCAGAATCCATGCGCTGGCTGAACAGCACAGGATGGAGCGCACAGATTCAGAACTTTGCTGCCCAGCAGAAACCCATTCTGGGGATCTGTGGTGGCTTGCAGTTGCTGGGCCGTCAGATTCTGGACCCTGCGCACCTGGAGAGCGGAGACATGGCTGGACTGGGTCTTCTGGATCTGGAGACCACCCTGGACCCGGACAAGACCACCTTGCAGACCACAGTGGAGCATGAGGGGCAACCTCTCTCTGGCTATGAGATCCATCATGGAGTGACCCGCAGCCTCGGGGCCAGTCCCTGGTTGCCTCAGAACCTGGGGTGGCAGCAGGGTCAGGTCAGAGGAGCATATTTGCATGGGCTCTTCGAAAATCGACACTTTGTTCAGGATTTTTTGAACATCCTGAACATTCAGGCTGAAGTTCTGGACTGGCAGACAGAAACAGAGCAGGAACTGACCAGAATTGCGGTACAGGTGGTCAAAGACTCTGGCTGGGAGCGGGTTTTGACCTGATTGTGCATGATTTTTCGCACAGAATGTCAGAACCCGCAGGACAAAAGTCCAAAAAATGCATGAAATCCTGCTAGACGTTCAGTGATTTTGGGCTTGACTGCACAAATTGAATATGCAATCTGCAAAGAGGGCTACTCTGAAATCATGACGCGCCTTCTTCCCCTGCTCGTGTTGCTCAGCAGCCCCGCCCTGGCTGCAAGTGGCAAGATCGATACGGGAGACACGGCCTGGGTGCTCGCCTCAAGCGCCCTCGTGCTCCTGATGACGCCCGGACTGGCCCTCTTCTATGGAGGTCTGGTTTCCACCCGCAGTGTGCTGAACACCATGATGATGAGTTTTGCCGCCATTGCCATCGTGTCGGTGCTGTGGATCTTCTTTGGTTACAGCCTGGCTTTCGGTGAAGGCTCCTGGATCGGCAACCTTTCCCATGTCGGTCTGCAGGGCCTGGACAACCAGGTCTGGGGAACCATCCCCGAGTACGTTTTTGTGCTCTTCCAGACCGGATTTGCCATCATCACCCCTGCATTGATCAGTGGCGCAGTGGTGGAGCGCATGCGCTTTGGTGCCTACCTGCTTTTCATCACCCTCTGGAGCATTCTGGTGTACATCCCCCTGGTGCACTGGCTCTGGACCCCCGATGGATGGCTGGCGAAACTTGGCGTGCTGGATTTTGCTGGAGGCCTGCCCATTGAGGTGGCCTGTGGATTCTCTGGTCTGGTGGCTGCAATGGTGGTGGGTGGCCGCATGGGCTGGCCCAAACGTCCGGTGCTGCCCCACAACATGGTTTACGTGCTGATCGGGGTCGGGCTCCTGTGGTTCGGCTGGCTGGGCTTTAACGCTGGATCTGCGCTGACCGCTGGAGAAAGCGCAGGAAGGGCCATCACCGCCACCAATGCTGCTGGTGCTGCTGCCATGCTGAGCTGGATGCTGTGGGAATACCTGCACTCCAAACGGGCCACTGCCCTGGGTGCAGCCACCGGAAGCATTGCCGGACTGGTTGCCGTCACCCCTGCAGCAGGTTTCATCAGTCCACTGGCTGCACTGTTGCTGGGTTTCCTGGCAAGCACCGTGTCTTTCTGGATTCTGGCTTACAAGCACAAGCTGAAATTTGATGACTCCCTGGACGTTTTCGCTGTGCACGGCATGGGTGGAGTGGTTGGCATCCTCTTCACCGGGCTCTTTGCCTTCACCACCGGACAGGGCAAAGCACCCCTGGTGCAATTTGGGATTCAGGCCCTGGGCCTGGTCTTCACCATCGGATTCTGTGCTGCCCTGACGCTCGTCAGCCTGAAAATCACCCAGATTTTCATTCCCTTGCGGGTCAGTGTGCACGACGAGAGCATTGGTGTGGATCTGGCTCTGCATCAGGAATCGGGATACAACAACGATGATTTTGGTTTCTCCACTCCCGAAATCAACAACCTTGCGGCTCCAGTGTTGATTTCATCAGATTGATTTGACGGATTCAGCCAAATGAAAAAGGAGGACTCTTTGGAGTCCTCCTTTTGATGCCAGTCATGCAGTGTTTTTTGCTGAGGGCTGATCGCTGACGGCCGTTAGAAGTCTTTTGCGCCTTTTTCCACCACGTAAGCCTTTTCGATGCGGTCAGGCTGGATGAAAGCAGAGGGACGCATGGGGTCAATCCGCTGAATTTTGTCCAGCACGTTCAGGCCTTCGGACACGCGGCCAAAGACGGCGTGCTTGCCATCGAGCCAGGGGGTGTCCACGAAGGTGATGAACAGCTGGGAACCGTTGGTGTTGGGGCCACGGTTGGCCATGCTCAGGACACCTTTGCCGCGGTGACGCAGGGTGGGATCGAATTCGTCTTCGAAGCTGTAGCCAGGGCCACCACTGCCAGTACCAGTGGGGTCTCCGGTCTGGGCCATGAAGTCTTCAAGCACCCGGTGGAACACGATGCCGTCGTAGTAGTGGTTGCGGATCAGGAACACGAAGTTGTTGACGGTGACAGGGACCTGATCGGCGTACAGGTCGATCACCAGACGGCCCTTGCTGGTTTCAAACACGGCTTTGTACTGCTTGCCGGGTTCAATGCCATCTCCGAGTTCAGGGGCCTGGCGGAATTGGGTTTTGCGTTCGCTGGACAGTTCAGGGGTGAGGGTGAAACCTTCGGGAATGTAAAGTTCGCTCATCCTCAGCATTGTATGACAAGAGGGCCAGAAGAGATTGCGGTTTTGCTTCTTTTATGGTGGAGGACACCAAAAGTGGAGGGGGAGCACAGGCTCCCCCTCCACCTGTTTCTTGCTGCTCAATCGTTCCTGCTGCCTGTGAACAGGTACACGTATTCCAGAAGCTGGGCCAGGGCAATGGCAAAGCCTGCAATGTAGGTGAGGGCAGCAGCAGTCAGGACTTTTCTGGCCCCGCTGTTCTCCTGCAGGCTCAGGAGGCCTTTTTGCTCCAGTTGCCTGAGGGCACGGCCAGAAGCATCAAACTCCACAGGCAGGGTGATCAGGTGGAAGGCCACTGCAGCAGCAAAGAGAATCACCCCAAGCAGGGTCAGGCCGCTCAGTTTGAACATGAAGCCCAGGATCACCAGCAGAGGACCAAAGTTCGATCCAAACATCAGGGCAGGGGCAAGCTGGCTTCTGAGCACCAGTGCAGGGTTGCGGCTGGCATCCTGCTGGGCATGTCCCACCTCGTGCGCAGCGATTGCCGCCGCTGCCAGGCTGGGCTGGGAGAAGTTGTGTTCACTCAGGCGCACCACCTTCTGTCTGGGGTCATAGTGATCGCTCAGAAAGCCAGGAGCCACCTCCACGGGAACATTGTGGAGTCCAGCCTCATCAAGCAGGTGGCGGGCCACCTGTGCCCCGGTGAGGCCACGGGTGTTGCGGTGCTGGCTGTAGGTGCGGTAGGTGCGCATCAGGTAACCCTGGATCAGAAAAGATCCAACGATCAGGAGGATGATCAGCAGGGTGAAGGGTGTGAAAAGCATGGAGACCTCCTTGAAGGTCATGTGGCAGGAAAGAGGCCACATGTACAGGGGGAACACATTCCCCTGTACATCAATATGAGGTCTGACCCTCAGAAGTTGCTTTTTTTGTGGTGTGGAACAGAAAATGAAGGATGTCTAAAGTGTCACCACCCTGGTCACAACCCTGCAGCTTCAGTGGGGTTATGCTGAATCATGATCAATGGACTTGACCACGTACTGGTTCCTGCACCCAGACACAGCGAAGAGGCCGCCCGCAAGTTCTATGGCTCTTTTCTGGGCCTCACTGAAATTGAGAAGCCTGCAGCCCTGCAGGGTCGCGGAGGATTGTGGTTCGGGCTTCCTGATGGCAGGCAGATTCATGTGGGCATTGACGAGCCCTTTGTGCCCCAGAAAAAAGCCCATCCCTGTTTCAGAACCGCAGACCTTCAGCAGGTGATGGGCCATTTTGAGCAGCATCAGGTGGCTTATACCCTGGACACCACGCTGGAGGTGCACAGAATTTTCACCACTGACCCTTTTGGGAACCGTCTGGAAATCGTGCAGGGAGCACACATCACCACGCCCCTCACCTGACCCTCGCACATGACAAAACACACCCGCAGCCATGGGGTTGCTGCGGGGTGGGGTAGTGGGGGAGAAGCATTCAAGGATGGGGTGCACTTTCGTGCTGGCAACAGAAAGACGTTACTTGTCTTTAGTATAGATCGAAACGGTCTTCATGCTGTCGGGTTCGCCTTCAGCAGGGGCTTCATACTTCTTGATCTTGTCCAGAACATCCAGTCCAGCAAGCACTTTTCCGAAAACGGTGTATTGCCCGTTCAGGCTGCTGGCCGGGGCCAGGGTGATGTAGAACTGGCTGCCGTTGCTGTTGGGGTCCTGGGCACGGGCCATGCCCAGAATGCCTTTTTCGTCGAAATTCAGGTTCTGGCGCACTTCCAGACCAAACTGGTAACCAGGGCCGCCCTGACCCCAGGTGTTGCGGTCCTCATTCAGGGTGTTGGGGTCGCCACCCTGCACCACGAACCCATCGATCACCCGGTGGAACTTGATTCCGTCGTAATAGTGGTTGAGGGCCAGGAACACAAAGGAATTCACAGAAGCCGGGGTGTCTTCCTCAAAGAGGTCCATCACGATGTCGCCCTGGGTGGTCTCGATTCTGGCAACGTAATCGGTGTTGTCTTTGAGGATGCGGTCCGGTTCTTCCTTGAAAGAACGCACAGGTTTGTCGGTCAGGGATTTGACCTGGGTGTACCCTTTGAGAACTTCATCTGCACTGACCGAAGGTGTGGTTTCTGCAGGCGTGGTTTCAGGGGTCTCGGTGGTGCTCTCAGTGGTGGTTTCTGGCGTGGTGGAGGTGGAGGTGTCCTCTTTGGGTTTGCATGCCACAAGCGATGCAGTGAGAAGTGCTGCACAAAGCAACCATTTCGATTTCATACTCCATCATTTTACGCACAGGGAATGAGTGTATTACCATAAGCCCGTGACTGTGATCATCACCATCGATGGCATTGCAGCGAGCGGCAAATCCAGTGTGGCCTCGCGTGTTGCCAGCAAACTGAACATCCCCTACATCAGCAGCGGTTATCTATACAGGGCCGTGACTTACCTGGTGTATGTCTCTCAAATCGACCCTTCAGACCAGGAAGCCATTGTGGCTGCCCTGCACACCCATCCCCTCACCCTGATTCCAAAACCAGAAGAGAACGAAGTCTGGCAGGGAGAGGAGAACTACACCCCATTCCTGCACACCACAGAGGTGGATCTGACGGTCAGTGAGATTGCCCGGCATGCAGCAGTGCGGACCTGGGTGACCGAGCAATTGAAAGACCTCCCCCCTCCTTTTGTGGCAGAAGGTCGGGACATGGGAACGGCAGTGTTTCCCCACGCGCATCACAAGTTCTACCTGACGGCCAGTGTTCAGGTGCGTGCACAGCGTCGGGCAAAAGAACGCCCTGAAGATCTTGAAAGCATTCAGGCAGCCCTTGAAATGCGGGACCGTGAAGACCGCATTCAATCAAAACCTGCTCCAGATGCTGTGGTGATCGACACCAGCGACCTCACCCTGGATCAGGTGGTGGAGCAGATTCTGAAAGGAGTGCAATGATTCCGATTCCCTGGATGTATGACCTGACAGTGACCCTGGCGAGCTTTCTGGTGTATCCAGCAGGCCTGAAAGTCATGGGCAGAGAAAAGCTTCCCAAGACTGGACGCCTGATTGTGGCAGGCAACCATGTGGGCAACATGGACCCTTTCGTGATCACCATTGCTGCAAAACGTCGGCTTCGCTTCATGGCCAAAAAAGAACTGTATGCCAATCCGATCATGAAGTGGTACATGCTGAATGTGGGGAACATTCCGGTGGACCGCCAGAGCAAGAGTGACATTGCCTCCATTCGCACCTGCATCAAGGCTCTGGAAGAAGAAGAAGCCCTGGGGATTTTCCCGCAAGGCACCCGGGGAGGTTCCCAGGTGATGGGAGGGGTTGCCCTGATTGCCCTGAAAGGGAAAGCACCTATCATGCCTGTTTATGTTGAGAAGAAAGGCAAATGGATTGTGCGTTTTGGAGAGCTGATTGAGCCCCAGGGCACAGTGCAGGAGCTCACCCACAAATTTGCAGAAGCACTGGAGAATCTAAAGCAGCTGTAATCAGGCTGAAAAAACGATGAAGCATTTCTGGGACAGAACTTACATGGTTCTGTCTTTTTTGCGCATGAGAGATTGACATTTTTTCCTTGAGAAAGTTATGCTTGTGGGCACAAAAAGCTGGATCAAGTTCACGGTTGCCTAGGTTGGTGGCAGCCATGGGTAAGGTTTGTAACAAATGCTTTTTGTGAGGTGATGAATGTATAAAAAAGCGCTTGGTTTGTCGATGACCACAGCAATACTGTTGATCGGGTGCAACAACTTCAAAGCTGATGTTGCT
>NZ_BJXB01000037.1 GCF_007990775.1 Deinococcus cellulosilyticus NBRC 106333 = KACC 11606
TCCGCCTGTTTGTTCAGATGTGCATGAGGGTCCAGCCACCAGCCAACGATGGCCCATGGACCCTGCAGAAAAGCCATCCAAAAACCCGGTTGTTCGCAGCGGTCATTTTGCAGGCCTTTGAAAGCATTCACACAACATGACAGGACCCTGGATCCTTTATGCTGGTGCAATGCAGGGTGACCTCAGTGGCCCCTCACCTGCTTCCTGAAGAGGTTCTTCCATGGATTCACCAACCAACAAAACCCCACAGGACGGCTGGAGACAGGAACCTGGCGAAGCTTCTCTGTCCGAAGCCAACAGCACCATTCCCATTCCAGAAGGCAAACCACACTGGCGGCGCTTTCTGGCGTTTGTGGGTCCGGGTGCACTGGTTGCCGTGGGCTACATGGACCCAGGAAACTGGGCCACCAACCTGGCTGGGGGTTCCAAGTTCGCCTTTTCGCTGCTCAGTGTGGTGTTGATTTCCAACTTGATGGCCATCTTGCTGCAAGCCATGTCCCTGCGACTGGGCATTGCCACCGGGCGGGACCTGGCGCAGGCTTGCCGGGACCACTACCCCAGGCCGGTGGCCCTGTTTCTTTGGGTGCTGGCCGAAATTGCCATTGCTGCCACCGATCTGGCCGAATTGATCGGAGCTGCAGTGGCCCTGAATTTGCTTTTTGGCCTTCCCCTGCTCTGGGGCCTGATCCTCACGGCTTTTGATGTGCTGCTTTTGCTGATGTTGCAAAACCGGGGGTTCCGCTGGATTGAAGCGTTTGTGATGGTTCTGATTTTCACCATCTTTGTGTGTTTCGGCATCGAACTCGTGCTGGCCAAACCCGAGTGGTCTGCTGTGCTCAGGGGGTACATTCCCACCCACCAGATCCTGACCCAACCCCAAATGCTCTACATTGCCATCGGGATCCTGGGGGCAACGGTGATGCCGCACAACCTCTACCTGCACTCCAGCATCGTGCAAACCCGCAATTACAAACGGGACCTTGCAGGCAAAAAAGAAGCCATCAAGTACGCCACCCTCGATTCAACCATCGCCCTGATGCTGGCATTGCTGGTCAACTCAGCCATGCTGATCCTGGCTGCCACTGTCTTCTTCAAAGCAGGACGCACCGAAATGGCTGACATCACCGAAGCTTACGGACTGCTCACCCCACTGCTGGGCACCACACTGGCCAGCACCCTGTTCGGAGTCGCCCTGCTGGCCTGTGGCCAGAATGCCACCATCACCGGCACACTCAGTGGTCAGATCGTGATGGAAGGTTTTCTCAACTTCCGGGTGGCCCCCTGGATCAGGCGGTTGATCACCCGACTGATCGCCATTGTTCCCGCAGTGGCAGTCACCGCCATCCATGGCAGCAAAGGCACAACGGACCTTCTGGTGCTCTCCCAGGTCATTTTGAGCCTTCAGCTTTCTTTCGCGGTTTTTCCCCTGTTGTTGTTCACCAGCGATCCCAAAAAGATGGGAGGGTTCGTCAACCCTCCCTGGATGAACGTGCTGGGGTGGCTGACTGGCCTGACCATCGCTGGCTTCAACCTCTACTTGCTTCTGGTGACGTTTGGGATCCTCCAACACGGCTGAAATGGAGGGTGTTCCACAAACCCTGGACCGGTAAACGGTGGCCCTGGGGACATCTGCTCAACCCACTCATTTTTCTCCTGCCGTTTGAAGGTGCAGGTTTCCAGGCCACACCACAAGTCCGTGCATCCCCAGCGGCTCCACCTGCCGGTTTGCATGGTGTGGCCTGGGATCAACCTGCACCTGGGGTTCCACCCCTTCACAAGCCTTCTGCTGTTGCACCAAACCACAGGGCGTCCACCGGTGATGTGGCAAGAAAGACGTCCAGAAATGGCCTCACCCACCTCTTTGTCTTCGACCGCACCTTGCAACCACCTGAGAAGCCAGAGGTGTTCTTCTTTCAGGTTCCCCGGGCGGCTTTGAGACAAAAATCCTTGAAGGTGTGGTCGGCCCAAGCGTGAAACCAGAAAAGCAGGGGGAGGTTTCACCTGGGTGCACGCTGCGCGTGCGGCTCAGGGTCTTTGGGTGCCTGGAAGCCCTTTTCATCCTGCGCAAAATGAAAGGATGGGTGAAGTCATTGACAGCCCAGAACAATGGGAGTGGATTCACCTTCGCGGTGCTTTGTGGCCCCCCAGCGGACCGAAAAGGACCTTTTTCTGGTGCCTCATCCCGAACTGACGTGAAATGAAAGGGTCATGCCCACCCTGCCTTTCGGAACATTCGGCAGCCTGACAGGAGTGAATGGATGGCTTCAATCTTTTGGAACATCACTCCTGCCTGTGCGGTGCACCCATGAAACCACCTCTCCTGATGGTCAAAGCCCCCACTGAGGGTCCGGCGAGTTGGAGGGCACCCCTGTCAGTTGCACCCCCACCTGGAAACTGGATTGTGAAAGGAGCCCGGCTCCTGCTCCAGACCTGTTTTCCCAACCCAGCCGGTTGGAGTGGCATTCGTTCAGGAGGACCGCAGGAGGCCCGGCGCAGACCTGACCTCACCCGTTTGAACACCATGTTGGGTCACTGGCAGCACACCTGCACCCCCCGGAGGCTCTTCAGGCGTTCTTTTGCCTGCCCCGGATGGTGGACTGGCGACAGGTGCCAGATGACCTGGCCTTGAATGTGGTCACCGACAATGGCCGTGACCTCCCCCAGGGCACCCGGACCACACGCTTGCCCGGGCACACCACCATGGTGAAGGGCTCAGCGAGAGGTTTTGTGGAACGGATGGCTGGAAAGGCAGGAAGATGGTTTGCCCTGGAGAAACATCGCCGTGGTTTGCAGCAAAGCAAACCACATGGGCCATGCCCAGGCACCGGTTTGAAGGCCCTGCTCGGTGCAGCCCGGTTGAGGCAGGTTGCCTCCAACGCAGCAACGGGGACCCTGCAGGCTGAACGTTCATGCCGGCAAAAAGGCCCCATGATTGAAACCCTGCTGAACAGCCTCATGCCTCTGCACTCCAGAATCACCCGCACCCAGGTGCCTCGTGGTGGTCCTGCAGGGCCGTGGGCTTGAAGGAAGAAAGCACCCAAAAACCCACTGGAGGGCAAGCCTGCCTCCTCAAAAGCCTCGAAGGTCAGGGCTGCCCGCTCAACCAACTGGAAGGACGCCCGGCGGTGATCAATTTCTGGGCCTCCAGGTGTTGGCCCTGCCATTCAGAAGCCCCTGTCTTGCAGCGTTTGTTTGGGTTGACAGGAGACCAGGTGCAATTCCAGGGGGTGTTGTTCAACAACGACCCCGGGTCAAAAGTGGCGATTCACTGCGGCAACAGTCAGGTTCCTGTGACCCTACTGCTCGACCAGAAGGGCACCATCGTGTCCCCCCACCTCGGTGAAATTGACTTCAGAACCATGCAAGGTGTGCTGTCCAGCCTCGGGGTGAAGCTGTAAAATCTGTACCGGAAACCTGATGGATCTGTCTCCCCAGAAACACACCCACCATCACCCGGTTGGGTGTGTTTGTTTCAGCCCACCAGCGGCAAAACCGATCCGTCCACTGAAAGCACCCTGCGACCTGCTGGTACAGGCCAGACCTGAAGTGGAGTGTCCTGCCGAGCCTTTCTGGCTCACACCGTCATGCCCCCCTCTCCAATGGGACTGTCACGTCCCTTCGAGCCGACAAGCCGGATCCCATCTTTGGTCTGGCAGGTCCTGCTGCAAATTCAGGCCGGCTCAGAATCTGGGGTTCCGATGCCACAGGGTTGTTGCCTGGCAACTGTTCCCTGGGGACTCACTTTTCCTTGTGCTGGAGGTCAGCATGTTCATTCCCGGTGATGATGTGGGCAAGTCATGACTGCGCGCTTCAGATCCACCCAGCGAGGCACCAGCAAACCTGGCACCAAGCACCAAAGCGTCAGTTAAAGACTTGACGCAGTTGCAGAACCCCTGTTGGGGGAACGCAAGAGGCCCTTCAAGACCAGCAACACCACCCCGCTGACCACAAACACATCCGCCAGGTTGAAAATCGGAAAATCCTGTTTGTACAGAAACCGCGTGATGCTTGAAAGGGTGTGCGACATCAGGGGATCCACCACTTTTCCTAAACGGAACCCGTCCAGGGCGTTCCCCAGGGCACCCGCAGCAATCAGGCTGAGCGGCACCCAGATGTCCCGGTACTTGCCCCTCAGCAAACTGAAGGTGAGCCACAAACCCACAAGGAGGCGCAACACCGCCAGGATCAGGGTGGCTCCGCCCAGCATGCCCCACGCGGCCCCTTTGTTGTAAATGAGCCCCAGGCTTAAAAAACCCCCAATGAACGCCTGGAATTCCCCCTCCCGGAAGGTCGACACCGCCCACACCTTCAGCCACTGGTCCAGCACCACCCCCATTGCAATGCATCCCGCCGCCCGCCAGAAGAGACGGGGGAGGCTTGTGGAGAGGGCGGGATTTGAGGGATGCTGTGTCATGTCTTCCTCCGTTTTGTTGGGGTTCAGGGTTTGGCTTTTTCTTGCAGTCGTTTCCAGTCAGGTGGAAAGCCCCACTGTGACACCATTTCGCTGGTCACATCCCTGAAGATGGGGGCAGCGAGCATGGACCCAAAGTAATTTTTCTTGGCCCCATGCACCATGATCACCATGGTGACTTTTGGCTGGTTGGCAGGGAAAAAACCTGCGAAGAGGCTGTTGTAGATTTCATTGGAGTACCGTCCATTCACGACCACTTGCGCAGTGCTGCTCTTCCCACCAATGTCATACCCGGGAATTCCTGCAGCGGTTTTGATGCCGTCATCCACCACCCGACGCAGGAGGTCACGCATGGTGCGGGCAGTGGTTTCTGTGAGCACCTGCCGCTCTTCTCGGATGCGGTCCACAGCCACCAGGTAAGGTGCGGTGTATTGTCCGTCATTGGCAAGGGTGTTGTACGCTGCAGCGACCTGCACGGTGTTGGTGGTCATGCCCTGTCCGAAACTCATGTTCACTTTCATGATGTCACTCCAGCGGGAAGGCGGGTAGACCACCCCATCTTCGGTGTACAGGTTCTCGATGGGCGTGGCCTCTCCAAAGCCGTACTGTTTGAGGTAGTCGTAGAGGCTCTGATCGGGGTAATTCTGCACCAGATGACTCATGCCAACGTTGCTGGAGTACCGCAAAATCTCCCGGGTGGTCAGCCGCGGTGGGTGCTGCACTGCGTCCCGGATGCGGTTGTTGCCGATGGCACGCCACATGGGGGTGTCGAAGGTCTGTTCAGGGTGGGTTTTGCCGTCATTGAGGATTCCGGCCACCACGAGGGCTTTGATGACACTTCCCGGTTCATAAGAATCCACAAAGGGACGGTTCCGCCACCGCTCCGTGGGGTAGTTCCTCCAGTTGTTGGGGTCAAAAGTTGGCCAGGAAGCCGCTGCGAGGATCTTGCCGGTGGGGGTGTCGAGGATCACTGCGCTGCCGTACACCCCCTGGTTTTCGGTGGCGTACCGGTTCATTTGAGATTCCAGCACGGTTTGGATGGAAGGGTCAAGGGTGACAATGACATCCCGGCCTGAGGCGAGTTCTTCTTGATAGAACAGTTCCAGTCCAGAGAGGCCCCTGTCGGTTCCCAGCACGCCAAGGAGGGCTCCTGCGAGCGTCTTTTGGGGATAGATGCGTTTTTGCAGGCCGGTGGCTGGATCGTGGACACTCTGGGCGAGAATGGTGCCGTCCTCGGAGAGGATGCGGCCACGCAGCACGTCAGTTGTGTCCATGGGTGCACCGGGAAGCCTCCATTCCAGTTTGGCATAGGCAATCACCAGGACCATGAACATCAGCATGCTGATGAAAAGCAGGATTTTGGATCGGGAGCGGATGCGTTTCAGTTCCACCGGGTTTCGACCTCCAGAGGTTTGGGTTGAGGAATGGTGAGGGTCTCCTGGGAGGGTGCTTCAAAGTCGGTGGGTTCTTTCTTCGCCTTTGAAAAGGGAACCATGCCGTTTTTGACGGCCCATTCCCGGATGCGCACCGGACTGGTCAGGGACTGGAGTTCTATGGACAGGGTGCTTCGCTGGTCGTAAAGTTGCTCTTCCTGGTCCTGCAGCTCCGTGATCCGGGTGGGAAGGTCCCTCTGAATGTACCTCCAGGCCACGAGCACCGTGGCCAGAATGAAATACACCAGCATGTAACGCACCGCCCGATCCTGCCAGCTCACTCCTGATCCTCCTCCGTTCTTTCTGCCACCCGCAGTTTGGCGCTGCGGGATCTGGGATTGTGCTCGAGTTCTTCTTCGGTGGCCTCCACGGGCCGTTTGGTGAGGGGTTTGAAACCGTTGTTGCCTTTGACGAATTGCTTCACGATGCGGTCTTCCAGGCTGTGGAAACTGATCACGGCCAGACGCCCACCGGGTTCGATCAGGGTTTTTGCGGCCTGCAGGCCATCTTTCAGTGCACCCAGTTCGTCATTGACGTGGATGCGCAGGGCCTGAAAACTGCGTCTGGCCGGGTGAATGCCCCGGGCATGCTGTCCGGGGTAGGCCCGTTTGATCAGGGCTGCAAGTTCGGTGGTGGTTTCGATGGGTTTCTTTTGACGCGCTTCCACGATGTAACGGGCAATCCTGCGGCTGTGGCGCTCCTCGGCGTACTCGTACAGGATGGCGGCAATCTCTTCAGGGTCATACCCGTTGATGACCTCATAAGCAGAGAGGCCTTCCTGGCTCATGCGCATGTCCAGCGGGGCATCCTCGTGGTACGAAAAGCCTCTGGACGCATCGTCCAGCTGAAAACTTGAAACGCCGATGTCCAGCAGGATGCCATCCACCTGTGAAATGCCGGTTTCCTGCATGAGTTCCACCATGTCCCGATAGTTGCCTTTCAGAACGGTGAGACCGGGAAGTTCGGGGGTGCGGGAGGTGACAAAAGGGTCCTGATCAATGCCGTACACCTGAGCGCCCTTTTCGAGCAGCAGCCGGGTGTGACCTGCTCCGCCAAGGGTTCCATCAATGAACACCTTGCCAGGCTTCGGGTCGAGCCCTTCCACCACTTCGTTTGCCAGGACGGGAATGTGACTGTAATCCATGATGCTCCTCAGGTGATGAAGTTCTCCAGCAGTTCTGGAGGTGTGGATGAAGTGTACTTCCCAGTCTGCACCTCGGAGAGCACCTGGTTCCAGCGTTGTGGGTTCCAGAGTTCCAGGCGGTTCGGCGCCCCGGCCACCACCACTTCCGTTTCCAGATGGGCAAACTGGCGCAAGGGCTGCGGGATGGACAGCCGGTGCTGGCTGTCTGGGGCGCATGGGGTGGCGGAGCTGTAAAAGAAACGCACAAAGGCCCGTGCGGTGGGGTCCGTGAAGGGGAGTTGGGTCAGGTGACCTTCAAGCTTCTCCCAGGTGTCCTGGGGGAACAGGTACAGGCAACCCTCCAGGCCCCGGGTGGCCATCAGACCATGGTGCAAGAAGTCACGGAAGCTGGGAGGAATCACCAGCCGGCCTTTGGAGTCCATGTTGTAGTGGTGTTCACCGGTGGGCATCGACTGGCCTTTCTTGAATGATCCCTTGAGCATGGTGCTGTCCATGCTCCTGTTGTGTCAGAGCATCAAACTACCACAGTTTCCCACGATTTACCACCTGGCTTGCCTTGAACTCACCGGCACTTCATTGAAACTCCATATGATGTTCACGATGCGTTCACCTTTGATCCCCATGGTGCTGCTGATGGCCTGCTCACCGGCACTCGCACTCAACACGTACACCGTACAAGCAGGCGACACGCTCACCCGAATTGCCAAAAAACTCGGTCTGACCCCAGACGCCCTGCAATCCGCCAACCCCAAACTCAAAAACATCCACAACCTCACCATCGGTCAAAAACTAAACGTCCCCAGCCAAACCCAGCGCCCACCCAACCCCGCTGCCCAGACGGTGCGCACTGGACTGCAAAAAAACACCTGGGTGTGGCCAGTGAGTGGGAAAATCACCAGCAATTACGGCAACCGCTCCCTGGCCGTCGCAGGAAGCACCTTTCACGGCGGCATCGACATCTCTGCCCGCACCGGAACCCCCGTCAAAGCTTCACAGGCGGGCACCGTCACCTACGCCCGCTTTGACTCCAGCGGATTTGGCAACACCATCCTCATCGACCATGGGGCAGGCTGGAAAACCCGCTACTCCCACAACAGTCAACTGCTGGTCAAGGAAGGTCAAGCCGTCATCGCAGGACAGACCATCGCCCTGGTCGGTGCCACCGGCTTCGTGACAGGCAGTCACCTTGACTTCCGCTTGCTCTTCAACAACACCGAAATCAACCCCCTCAAAATCATGATGCCCCAGTGAAAAACCCACCGATGGCACCCAACACCGGACCATGAAAAAACGCTTCCCAAAGGGACTTTGCGGGTGACCTGATGCAGGGAAGCCATCAAAGGCAACGGTGCATGAAAGCAGACGGGTTTTCACACCTGCGATCTCGGTGGCCCATCAAACTTCATCCTTGAAACCCACCTGGCTGGACACGAAGTGTCTTGATCATGCGGCCTCATGCGGCCGATCGAAGTGAAGGACTTCAAAGTCAGCTGGGGTCAGGTGCCCCAGGCTGAAATGAATGCGCTGCCGGTCATGGAACACTTCCACACACTCAAAGACCCCCTTCGGATGGCCCTCCCCATCCAACCTCGTCAAACCCAGGCCACCCTGAACCATCGCATGTTGCGTTGATTCAGGAAGACAGCCATCATTTGCTGCGTCGCCGCCCAGGATGGCATCTTTCCTTTGCCCGCATGCGGCAGGCCTTCTTGGATGTCCCATGAATCCCGCTGGTGATCCTGAAAAACCCAGGGGCAAAGCAAGCCAAATGGTGCAAGAAATCCTCAGCGGGTCAGCTGTTTTTCCTGGTCGCCTGCCCTCCAACCCATGTCAATTCCATGTCTCTGAAAGGCTTCCTGAGGTGTGGACCCGAAATGTCATGGACGCCCTCAACAGGGGATCCATGCTTCCCAAAATCAAGGTGCACAGAAGGGCGATCGGCAGAAGTCAGAGGAGCCTGTCAACACCTTCATTTTCCTTCAAGGTGCCCCACCTGGTGCAAACATGAAAAACAACATGAGATGCATGGTTTGGAAGCACTGGTGCCGCCGGGAGGGCGCTCCTCTCCTTCACCCCTCCCGGTGCAGATCATTCCAGGACATCGGCACCTCACCCCGTTTCACTTCACCGCTCATCCTCAGGGCCTGAAAGAAAATCAGCACCTCCAGCACGGTGGTGGCCACCCCATAAAAGTCCCAGGCTTCCTTTTCACCCACAGAAGGACCGACAAAAGGCACCCCCCAGATGCGGGTGAAGACGTACAGCAGGGCAATCGCCAGGTTCCCCCACGCTCCTGCACGGTAAAAGCTGCTTTCCCACGAAACCACCCCAGCACGCGGGTACGGGTCGTTTAAGGCTTCTTTGGACTCCCAGAATTTCACCAGGGCCAGTCCACCCCAGAAGAGTTGCAAGACCGTGGAGACCAGGAAAAACACCCCGTAACCCACCCACGCCTCGAAGTGCGCCCCGGTCACCCCGCCGTGCAGGCCCGCAGCAGCGAGGCTCATCACCCCCACCTGGGGAATCGACGGGTGCAAAAAAGAAAATTTGCGGTCCCGGTCCACCTCTGGTGGACGGAACTCCGAAGCGGGGATCTGGGTGGGTTCTTCTTCCATGGGGCCACAGTACGGCAGCCTCCCCAAAAAGACAAGGGGGTTCATCTTCAGACCAGCGGGACATTCCTCCCCAAACCGCATGTTGTACAGTGACTTTTGATGCTCCTGCTTGTTCTGCTCCTCTCCTCCCAGGCCTTTGGGCACGGAGGCCGCACCATTGACGGTGAGCAAGGGCTTTTCCCCCAGGTGATGCTGGGCCTGGGCCTCCTGCTGACCGGCTGGGGCATGGTCCACTTCAGCTCCCGGACGTTTCACCTGCCTGCCCGGGACATCCGAACGAAGGGAAAACTTCCCCTGGGGCTGGCATCTGTTTCCACCGTGCTTTTCGCCCTCCTCTGCTGGGTGTCGGTGAAACCT
The DNA here is from genome assembly GCF_007990775.1 of Deinococcus cellulosilyticus NBRC 106333 = KACC 11606. Taxonomy (NCBI): domain Bacteria; kingdom Thermotogati; phylum Deinococcota; class Deinococci; order Deinococcales; family Deinococcaceae; genus Deinococcus; species Deinococcus cellulosilyticus. Next base: position 9,961 of record NZ_BJXB01000037.1, read on the forward strand.
GCGGGCCTGACCCTTCCTGTCCTCATCGAAACCCGTGAAGGGTGGGAGGTGCACCACCCGGGTGGCCTGCACTCCGAAACCACCCTGCTGCTGGAAGCGGGGAAGCCTGTGAAGTTGCAACTTGAAACGGAAAACGGCACCCGATTTCAGGTGCCTGCCCTGGGGGTGGATGTGGAGGTGAAAGCCGGAGAGAAAAGGGTGGTGAACATCGACCCCCCACAGGCCGGAACACATGAGACGAACGTGGAAGGCCTGTTCGTACAGGTCCTGCCAGAAGCAGAGTATGAAGCACTCATCCAGGGGGAGCCATGAGCCGCTCCCTGTGGATTGGACTCTCGATCCTCGCAGTTGGCTTTCTGGGCAACCTGGGCTTCTGGGGGTACCAGTACCACCAAAACACCCGCCTGGATTACTGCCTGGAGAAACCCGGTGAGGTCTTCGGTGGGGACCTCGGTGTTGTCCCAAAGGGGTACCGGCAGTTCTGTCAGGAGAACACGGTGGTGCGGCAGGAAGTCAGGGATGGCCAGATGCAAATCGAGTGGTTCCAGGTCGCGGGACGTGACCTCACTGGTCTCTGGGACACCCTGCTGGAACGGGGAGCAAGGATGAAAACCCGGGATCCCCTGCAGGAGAACGTCTTTTTGTCCCTGCTGACCTGGAAAGGGCAGGTGCTCGAGTACCAGGCGGTGTTTGATGGGGAAACCACCACCATCACCCTGAGTGGCTCTGGCGACGGGCACTGAAGGGGTCATTGTGCCCTGAACCTGGCTTTTTCCTGTCCCTTTCATCAGGTCCTGAGGTTCTTCATTTGATGTGGGTGCCGGAGAGGCGGCTGGTGGCGTTTTCAATTTTATTGACGCCGCTCGCGCAGTCCACGTCATAGCTGAGGGTGTTTTTGCTCTGGGCCGTCATGACCCCATGATATATGAATGAGTGTTCATATATCAAGCGATGCGAAGGACGTTTCTCCTCAAGCACAGGAATGGGTTCCCTTTGAAAAGAGGTCCTTCCCAAAAAGTGGAAGCAACCCGCTGCGGGCTGCTCCAGAACCACCAACACAACCCGGCGCCCGTATTTCCGTCCCAGGGACGCCCCCACAACCTGCCTTCAAAACCCTGCGCAGGAAAAGCCCGGAATGGCTTTTACCAGACAACAGCCTGACGACCAGGGCACCCATCGGTCAAAAACCGGGAACGGCGGGAGACCCTGCCAGATCCGGTGAGACCAAAAACCTGTCCTGGCACCCCCATGCAGGGTGACCACACGGGTAAGTGCCTCGCCCTTGTGCGAACGGCATTTTGCCTCCCAGGCATCGCTGCCCATGCCCCGCATTTCTAACCGACGAGGTCAAGGTGAGACCCCTCTGGTGATGAAGACAGCCACCCGTGGTTGGTCGGGTTAATTTTTCAAGGCCCGCAGGATCAACTGGACCAGTCGGTCAAGGGAGGCTTCTGGCATCCGCGTGGCTGCAGTGAGGCTGTGCAGGCAGAAGAGGGCCAGTTCCCCAGCAGGGGTGTCTTCCCTGACCTGGTGTTGCTGCTGGGCCACTTCGATGAGGTGGGTCAGGGTGTGCAGGAGGTGTTGTTGGGCCTCCAGGGCGTGGGGTTGCTGGTGCAGCAGGTGCGAGAGTTCCGTCTGGGGGTGATGGTGGGCCTGCTCGGCGAAGAGGGTGAGGATCTGCTTGAGGTGCTCCAGGGGGGTGCCGGGGGTGCTCAAAGTCTGCTGGAGGTGCTGGAGGTGCTGCTCGAGGTGCTGCTGGTGCCAGCGGGAAAGGATGGCGGCAAGGTCCTTGAAGTGCTTGTAGAGGGTGGCGCGACCAATGCCGGTTTCCCGGGCGATGTCTTGCATGGTCACCCCATTCAGGCCTTTTTCGTGGATCAGGCGGGCGGTGGTGTCCAGGATGGCCTGGTGGAGGTGCTGTCGGTGGCTTTCCAGGGTGTCGTCCCACAGTCTGGGCATGAAGCAAGTATACGGCATGTTGTTCATGGAGACACAGTGTGTTGACAGAGACAGACTGTCTCTATAAAGTGAAATGGACCGGACCTGCTTTTTCCGGGAAAGGACCCCCCATGCCTGACCAACCTGCCCCCCCCGGTCCACCCCGCTGGGTGAAAATCCTGGCCACCCTCACCCTCACCGTGCTCTTGCTGGTTCTGGCTGTGAAACTCCTCAGCGGAGGACAGCATGGCCCCATGCGGCACTTCAGCCCACCCGCCACAGAAGATCACCCATGAAGCTGACCGGCACAGCACGCAAACTGCTGCTCACCCTTCACATCAGCACCTCCGTCTCCTGGCTGGGGGTTGCCGCAGGTTTTTTTGCCCTCACCGTGGCCGGACAGCAAGACCCTGCTTTGAACGTGTACCCTGCCCTGAACACCCTCTCCCGCACGGTGCTCTTCCCCCTCTCGGTGCTGACCCTCACCACCGGCATCCTGCAGGCCCTCCTCACCCCCTGGGGCCTGTGGAAGCACTACTGGGTGGTCTTCAAACTCTTTTTCACCCTCATTGCTGCCCTGGTGATGTGGAACGAAATGACGACCATCGCCATGCTTTCTGGCATGGCCACCACAGGCACGCAGGCACAGGGGTTGCACCAACAGGGCCTGGCTGGCCTCTCCGTCCACTCCGGAGTGGGTGCCCTGCTCCTGCTGGGCATCAACCTGCTCTCGGTCCTCAAACCCAGGGGAGAAACCGGCTGGGGCAGAAGGCGCAAACCAAACCCTCAGTAAAAGTCCCCACCGTCACCCACGGCTGAACCCTCAAGCACCTCCTGGCACGTGGAAACCGACCCGATCCCACTGACCCTTCAGTTGCCCCGCAGGCCGGAAAACAGCAAGACCATTTGAACGGTTTGAGTGCGGTCCCCTGTTGTTGCTTCCCCAATACGAGAGCACGGGTTGCCGGGCATCCCCAGGTGGTCTTTGGGGTGAGGGTCCTCTGTGCCGGAATGTAGGGCCTGGTCTTCCCTGCCACAAGACCTTTGAGCAAGCGAAACACCAGACCCTGTCAGCATGTCCTGTGGAGGGTCCACCAGCGGTACGGGTGAAGGAAAACCCCTTCGTCAGGTGTGAAGAAGGTCCAGGCATGTTTCAACGTCTCTCCGTGTTGCCTGATGGGTGGGAAGGTCTTTCATGTCCCGGGTTGACCGGTCAACTTCGGACGTCAAAGCCAGGGGTTGCACCTGCCCTGGCTTTTTTCCTGACACCAAGGCAGGAAAACCGCAGATTGAATTGTCAATTTCTCAAGGCAAAATCCGGCAAAATGCCTTGAGAAATTGACCGATGGGTGACCAGCTTTCCACACCTCTTGATCCCGCAGCCTGCCCGGATCCGCATTTACCCCTTGGAGACCGTGGTGGCCGAGAAGTTCGCTGCCCTGCTGGAACTCGGGCGGGCCACCACCCGCATGAAAGACCTCTATGACCTGCACACCATCCTCAGCCGTGAAACTTTCGAGCTGTCCTTGCTCCAGCAGGTCACCCTCCGGGCCTTTATGAACCGGAACACCCCCAGGAAAGCCCAGGAAGAGGTGTTCAGTCCTGAATTCTGGGATGACCCTGCTTTGCAGGGCCGCTGGCGATTGTTCTTGCGCCGCACAGGGCTCGACGCCCCACAGAACCTCAGAACCCTGATGGAGACCCTTGCTGGATTCCTGCAACCCACCCTTGGCCCTTCAGCAGCAAAAACCTGGGTTCCCGAAAGAGGCAACTGGCAAAATCCATCCCCATGAGCCCATGCATCAGAGGGCCAGGCACCGGGAAAGGGGGAAAAAAGACCAGTTGGACGAAAAAACACGGCCAGACTCAAAATGTCATGTCTCGTAAAGCGGATTTTTTGTTTAAACTCCTGTTCTGACATGGCCATCCCCTTCAGATCAATACAAACATCCATCCAGACAGAACTTGACCTGAAGCAAACCGCTTTGACCGGGACTGTGCTGGGTGAACTCCCCTGCAGGCAGATGCCCAAGGCACCGGAAATCAACAGCCCTTTCGCAACAGAGACCCCTGGCATTTTGATCACGGCGAAACATTGAAGGGACTGCGTTGAAATGTTAACAGTGAAATCTCACTGGCCAAATTCAGAAGTAAGGGATTTCCCTGAAAAGCGACTGATTTTGGTCATTGCATACATTCGTTCAACATAGTGGAATAAAGGATACAGTTGTCGAAATTCGTGGTGAGAGGACATCAATGCCTGGTCAAGTTGAAGAAATACTGATGATCGTCAAAACATACCCAACCCCGAGCAAAAAACTTGGAGAAGTGGTGTGCACCGCTGGGATTCGATTGAGAGACATGGCCTGGGTGAGGTTGTACCCCTATCCTTTTCGGCAGGCAGATCGGGATTTTCAATTTCAGACCTGGCAGCGCATCCAGGCTCACATTGAAAAAAGCGACAGCCGAGACCGTCGACCTGAAAGCCACAAGCTGGTGGATGTGTCCACCATCCGCCACCTTGGAGCACCGATCGGGACGGACAATGGGACCTGGAAAACCCGGATGCCCTACATTTACAAAACGGAAGTTCCCAGCGTTCAGGTGCTGTTGGACGGGATTCCTGAGAAGGGAGAGGATGCATGGGGACCCACCATTCGACCTGTGCGAATTCAGCCTGGTGCGAAATTGACCGCTGAGCCGAAGAAGGATGAAGACTGGACTGAAGAAGAAAGAGCATCCCTGGCCAAAGCCAAGTATGCTGCCGAGAACAGCCTTTTTACCACCTATGCACCGGACACGTTCAGGACACTCCAGAAGATCCCCTACCAGTTTCGCCTGACGTTCAAAGACATGACCGGTGAGGAGTACAGTTACATCATTCTCGACTGGGGACTGGCTGTGCTGTACCTTCGCTATGCCGCAGACCCCTTGGACGCCATTGAAAAAGTCAGGCACAAGATGGAAGTCCAGATCTGTGGGCCTGACAAGGAAACCTATTTGATTTTGGGGAACATGAACCACGGGTTCAAGCAAAGGCAACTGGCAATTGTGGGGTTGGTGCATCCGAAGCTTTCACGGGAAAAGCTGCGCTTACCTGAAGGTGGCTTGTTTTAGGCACGACCTTACGCTTCTCCAATTCTTTGGAGATCAAGGAACGGTGACACGTCAGGGGGTCTGCCTCAAAGCACATGAGGCAAACTTCAGTGTTTTGCACCTGATGGGCCAGGCGGGTGAGGGCCTCATGTTGGGTGGTCAGGTGAGCCTCGTAATGGTGGACATAGTCCTGCCAGTCACCTGTGGCCTTGAGGTTGTTGCGGACTTCCCTGGGTGCACCCAACTCCCGGAGGTGAATGTAGGTGATTCCTGCAGCTTCGACGGCTTCCTTGAGGCGGGATTTTGAGAAGCCTTTTTTGCGGCTGAGTGGCACGGCCCTCACATCAACAAGAACTGTCACTCCGCTGTTTCTCAGGGTGGTTAGAAAATTGTCGATGTTGGTCCCTTCGTAACCGATGGTGTACAGCATGTGCTGATTTTAACAGGTGGGCGGATAAGAAAATCCAACGAGATCTGGAATCTGTAAACCATGTCTGAATGAACAAAAGCATGGGTCTGGGAAACAGGACCTGAGGTTCGATTTCTCTGACATTGCTGTATGAGCAGCAGAGTTGCCCTGGCGGTCGCGGGATTTCAATGCGCCGTGCGTGTTCACCAAATTGCCCATGGGTCCCCCTGAAAAAAGCCCAGATCTGTGAAAGTCTGGGCTTCCGGGAAGCCAAAAGGGTTCAGGTTCGCGCCTGAGCAAGACGTTTCTGTCCGCCCACCATCAGGGTCACTAACGCACCCACTCCGGCAAGCACTGCTGCAGAGATGAATGCCGCCTGGAATCCGGAGAGCAGACCCTCTGGTCCAGTTGTGGTGTTCGCCTGGGCAATCAGTCCGATCAGCGCGAGACCCACCGCACTCCCCACCTGGTAGGTGGTGTTCACCACACCGCTCGCCAGTCCCCCCTCTTCGGGTTTCGCTCCAGACACGCTGAGGATGGTGGCGGGAATGTACGCCAGGGACATTCCGAGGGCAGCAATCAATGTGGCGGGAAGCACATCAATGAGGAAGTTGCCGTCCACAGGAGCACGAGCGAGCAAGAGCAGTGCTCCAGCCAGCAGAACGAGGCCCACGGTGAGGTTCATTTTCACCCCGAAGCGACCGATCAGGTTCCCGGTCACCCCGACCATCAGGGCCATGATCGCCAGGGTCATCGGCAAGAGGGCCAGGCCACTGTTGAGGGCACTGAGGCCCAGCACCTGCTGCAGGTAGAGGTTCAGGAAGAACCACAGGGGAATCCAGCTTCCAGCAAGCAGCACATTGATGGTGTTGCCGATGGCGAGGTTCGGGCGGGAGAACAGGGTCAGGGGCATCAGGGGGTCACGACGGGACGCTTGCAGCAGGATGAAAATCAGCAGCAGCACCACCCCGAGAACGAGTGCACCGAGGGTCAGGCCCGTGAGGCCACGCTCGGCCTGCACGATGCCGTACACCAGGCTGGACAGACCCAGCGTCACAGTGAGGGCTCCGGGCACATCCACCGATCCCCTGGAACGCTGGCCTGCAGGGAGAATCGAGCGGCTGAACAAGAGCACCAGAAGGCCAACGGGCACGTTCACCAGGAACACCCATTCCCAGCTGAGGTACTGGGTGAACACCCCTCCAAGGAACACCCCGGCGCTCCCTCCAGCAGCAGCGGACGCCCCCCAGAAACCCATGGCTTTGCCGAGTTCCTGCGGACGGGCACCGAAGAGTTGCATCAAGAGGGTCATGGCCGCAGGGGCAATCAACGCCGCCCCTGCACCTTGCAGGGCCCGGGCGGTGTTGAGGATGCCTTCACTGGAGGCCACGCCGGCCAGCAGTGACGCCAGGGTGAGGATGAGGAAGCCCAGCAGGAAGATCCTTCGGGGACCGAACAGGTCCGCGAGTCGGCCCCCCAGGAGGAGCAGGCCCCCGAAGACAATCACGTAACTGTTGAAGATCCAGGAGAGGTTGTGTTGCTGAATGGAGAGTTCCTGCTGGATGGCAGGGAGGGCCACCCCGAGTGAATCGAGGTGTCCATGATGACAAAAAACTGGGCCAGGCACAGGATGAACAGGGCCTGCCAGCGGCGGGGGTCGGGGGTGCTCATGCTTGTTTCCTCCAGAAGTAAAGGGCAGCCAGCAGGGCCACGAGGATGAGGGCAATCAAAATTCTGGGCATGAAGGGTCCTTTCCCGAAGCCCGATGGGCTCAGGATCAAAAACTCAACCATCCCCCCAGGGGGATGGTTGTGGGGTTGTGGGTCAGGAGATCAGGGTGGCCCCGTAGCCTTCTTCGCGGATGGTTTCCAGCACCAAGTCCGCCTCGACCTGGCCTTCAATGGTGGCGACTTCGGTCTGGAAGTCAATTTTTGCCGTCTTCACCCCGTCGAGTTTGCCGAGGACGTGTTCGAGGGTGCGGACACAACTGCCGCAGTGCATGCCGGTGACTTGAATGTTCATGGTGTGCTCCTTTCAATACCCCCCAGGGGGGATATGGGAATGATGAACCCAAATCACCAGATTTGTCAAGCCCTGATTTGTTGATCCCCCATCAGGGGTCCCTATGATGCGCAGGATTTTCTACCCATCCCTGACAGGAGGAGAGCAAGAAAAAGCTTCTATAGGACTCCATAAAAGTGATGGTCTCGAAAGTGAAATGCCGACATGCCTGCTGCTTGACCCCCGTCCTGCTTGAAATCCCCCACGGGGGATGCTAGAGTGCGAAACAAACCATCCCCCCAAGGAGGATCACATGGACACCCCGGTCACCGTGTACACCACCCCCCACTGTCCCTCATGCCACGCTGTGAAAACCTACCTGACGCAAAAAGGCATTGCATTCACCGAGAAAGACGTCACCCAGAGTGAAGCAGCCCTGCAAGAAATGAAGGGAATCAGCGGGGTCAGGATTGCCCCGGTCACCCAGATCGGGGATGAGGCCTTCTACGGGGACTTCCCCGTGCAGCGTCCCCACATCGACCAGGCCCTCAAAAAACTCGGGCTGCTTTGAGCCTTGCAACACAGGAGGCAACACATGCATGAACCCCAGGTGATGGTGGTTGGAGGGTACGGGCAGGTCGGGCAGGCAGCTGCCCTGCACCTGCTGACCCACACGGACTGCCACATCATTGTGGCCGGACGGAACCTGCAGCAAGCCCAGCGTTTCTGCGAAAAGCACGGTCCACGGATGACAGCCAGATTCCTGGACGCCCAGAAACCCGAAACCCACAGTCCAGCCCTGAAAGGGGTGGACCTGGTGGTGGTGTGCGCCGAGCAGTCCGACACCCACTTCCTGCAAGGGTGCATCCAACAGGGCATCCACTGCCTGGATGTCACCGCCACCCCGGCTTACATCAGGGAGGCTGAAAAACTGCACCCACAAGCCCGGGAGGCAGGCACCACCGTCTTGCTGAGCGTGGGACTGGCCCCCGGACTCAGCAACCTGCTGGCCCGTCACGCCACCAGTCACCTGGACAGTGTTGAAAAGGTGGACCTCACGGTGATGCTGGGGCTCGGTGAGCACCACGGCAAAATGGCCGTGCAGTGGACGGTGGAGAACCTGATGCGGCCCTTTGAGGTGCAGGTGGCAGGCCAGGTCGGCACGGTGCCTCCCTTCTCCCAGGGCAGGACCGCACGGTTTCCCCACCCTTACGGCCACAGGCGGGCGTACCGGTTCAATTTCTCAGACCAGCATGTGCTCACCCGGACCCTGCCTGCCCCGGAGGTGCACACCCGCTTGTGCTTTGATTCCAGAGGGGTGACAAACCTGCTGGCCTTCCTTTCCAGGGTGGGGGTGTTCCCCCTGCTGGAACGGCTGGGGGCACGCAGCATGCTGGAGGAGGTGTTCGGGCGTTTCCATGTGGGGAGTGAGGTGTTCGGCCTCTCGGTGGAAGCCCGCGGCACCCTGCAAGGCCAGAAGACCGTGTGGCAGGAGGGCCTGCTGGGACGGGGGGAAGGCCAGATCACCGGGCAGATGGCCGGCTGGAGTGCAGCACAAATCCTGCGTCAGGGGTTGCCTGGAGGGGTGTTCCACAGCGAGCAGGTGCTGTCTGCAGAGGGGGCGTTGCAGTTTGCCGCCACCTGCGGGGTCCAGTTGCACCTCGGGGGGTGATGCCCCTTCAAAGTTGAACCCCCCACCGCAGGGTGGGGGGCAGCTGGTGCTGGATTTTACTGGGTGAGTTTCATGGCTTCAAGCAGTTCATCGACGAGTTCGGTGGCGTCTCCCCGCTCACTGGCCGTGGCGACGTGCGCTTCCAGGTGACCCTTGAGGACCACTCCGGCCACCCCACTGAGTGCCCCCTGCACTGCCTTGATCTGCCTGAGGACATCCATGCAGTACACGTTGGGGTCTTCCAGCATCCGCTGGATGCTCTCCACATGGCCCCGGGCGATGGCAAGCCTGCGGTTGGCCCGTTTTCTGGCGTCTTCAGGCATGCACAGGTGGGTGTCGGTGTGGGTGGGATGGCAGCCCACATCTTCGGTTTTGCTGTCGGTTTTTTTCATGTTCAGTTCCGGACCGTTGCCCCGTAACCCTCTTCAGTGACCGCCTGGATCAGGGCTTGCACATCGGCATTCCCTTCCACAGTGGCGGTGCCCTGCTGGAGGTTCACTTCGGCATTCTCCACGCCAGCAACGCTTTTGAGCGCACTCTTGACGGCTTTTTCGCAGTGTCCACAGCTCATTCCGCTGATGTTCAGTTCGACAGTCATGCTCTTTCTCCTTCTTCCCCCTCGGGGGGATATGGGACCAGTATAGGGCTTTTCGGAACTGCACGCAAGGGGCAACGAACACCGCAAGTGGGATAAATGTCACTTTCAGTGCTGATTTTCCAGGGCCGTTGCTGCGGAGGAACAACCAGGCTTCCGCTTGACCAATCCCCCTGAGGGGGATATAGTGGTTTCATACCCCCCTCAGGGGGACAGGAGGCAAGCATGAGCACAACCATTGAACTCGGCGTCCAGGGCATGACCTGCGCCGCCTGCGTGGGCAGGGTCGAACGGGGACTCAAAAAAGTCGAAGGTGTGGAAGACGTGGGCGTCAACCTCGCCACCGAACGGGCCGTCATCACCTTTGATGAGGGAAAAACCAGTCCGCAAGCCCTGATTGAGAAAGTCAAAGACGTGGGCTACGAAGCCGTGGTCAGCGACATCGAACTCCCCATCTCGGGCATGACCTGCGCCAATTGCGTGTCCCGCGTGGAACGCGCCCTGAAGAAACAACAGGGGGTGCTCTCGGCCTCCGTGAACCTCGCCAGTGAGCGGGCCACCGTGCACTACCTCCCCACCACCGTCTCCCCTGCCCAGCTCAAACAGGCGGTGCGGGATGCCGGGTACGAAGTCATCGAAACCCAACAAGGGACCCAGCAAGAAGACGCCGAGAAAAAAGCCCGGGAAGAGGAACTGCGCAAACTCAAAAACCAGCTCACTGTGGCATCCGTGTTCTCGATTCCCCTGTTCCTGATCGCCATGGTGCCCATGCTTTACATGCCCATCCACATGTGGCTGATGGACCGACTCGGCCACTGGCCTGGACCCTGGGGAGACATCATGGGCATGAACCTGTTGATGCTGGCTCTGGCCACCCCCGTGCAATTTGGTCCGGGCATGCGTTTTTACCGGGGCGGATGGAAAGCCCTCAAGCACAGAAGCCCGGACATGAACACCCTGGTGATGATTGGCACCACCGCCGCATTCGTTTACAGCGTGGTGGCCACCTTCTTCCCTGGCATTTTCCCAAAAGGCACGGCTCACGTGTATTACGAGGCTTCGGGTGTGGTCATCACCCTGGTGCTGCTCGGCAAGTACTTTGAGGCCATCGCCAAAGGCAAATCCAGCGAGGCCATGAAGAAACTGCTGTCCCTGCAGGCCAAATCTGCACGGGTGATCCGGAATGGTCAGGAGATGGAAATCTCGGTGGACGATGTGCGCCTGATGGAACAGATTCTGGTGCGCCCTGGGGAAAAGATCCCGGTGGACGGTGAAGTGCTCGAAGGCCAGAGTTTCGTCGATGAAAGCATGATCACCGGAGAACCCATCCCCGTCGAGAAAACGAAAAGCAGCAAAGTGACCGGTGGGACCATCAACCAGCACGGGGTCCTCACCTTCAAAGCCACCCGCATTGGGGCAGACACCGCACTTGCCCAGATCATCAAACTGGTGGAAAGAGCCCAGGGGTCCAAACCCCCCATCCAGGGGCTGGCAGACAAAGTGGTGGCGGTCTTCGTGCCCATCGTGCTGGTGATTGCAGTACTGACTTTCCTCCTCTGGCTGATTTTTGGTGGAGAAAATGCCCTCTCCAATGCCCTGGTCCACACGGTGGCCGTGCTGATCATCGCCTGCCCCTGCGCCATGGGCCTCGCCACCCCCACCTCCATCATGGTGGGAACCGGCAAAGCCGCAGAACTCGGGGTGCTCTTCAAGAACGGTGAAGCCCTGGAAATGCTGCAGAAAGCCGACATCGTGGCCGTGGACAAGACTGGCACCCTCACCGAAGGCAAACCCACCCTCACCGATTTTGTGGTGCAACCTGGCTTCAATGAACGGGATGTTCTGGCCCTGGTCGCCAGCGCCGAACGCAGCAGTGAGCACCCCGTGGCAGATGCCATCGTCAAAGGGGCCGAATTGCGCGGGGTGGACCTTCTGAAAGCAGATTCCTTCAATGCCGTTCCCGGATTTGGTCTGGAGGCTTCAGTGTCTGGCCGCAAGGTGCAGGTGGGGGCAGACCGCTACATGGCCAAACTGGGCCTCGATGTCTCCAGCTTCACACAGCAGGCACAAAACCTGGGAAATGAAGGCAAAACCCCCCTGTATGCTGCTGTGGATGGAAAACTTGCTGCCATCATTGCGGTCTCTGACCCCATCAAGTCAAGCACACCTGAGGCCATCAAAGCCCTGCAAAGCATGGGCCTGAAGGTCGCCATGATCACCGGGGACAACAAAAACACTGCAGAGGCCATTGGCCGTCAACTCGGGATCGATCAGGTGCTGGCAGAAGTGCTGCCCTCTGGCAAAGCCGACGCAGTGAAAACGCTGCAACAGCAGGGCAAGGTGATCTTCGTGGGAGACGGCATCAACGACGCTCCAGCCCTCGCCCAGGCAGACGTGGGTCTGGCCATTGGCACCGGAACGGACGTGGCCATCGAAACCGCAGATGTGATCCTGATGGCCGGGGACATGCGCGGGGTTCCCAACGCCATCTCTTTAAGCAAGTCCACTTTGAAGAACATCAAGTTCAACCTGTTCTGGGCCTTTGCCTACAACATCGTGCTGATCCCGGTGGCTGCAGGGGTGGTGCAAAGCACCCTCGGCTGGTCCCTCTCCCCTGTGTTGGCCGCCGCAGCCATGGGCCTGTCGAGTGTGTTCGTGCTGACCAACGCCCTCAGGCTCCGCTCCTTCAGGCCTCCCGTGAACGTGCAGGATGCAGGGCAGAATCCTGTGTCCAGCCGGACCGTGCAGGCCTGAAGTCCAGAGCTCCAGAACCCCAGGTGACCCCTGGGGTTTTTTCATGTGTGGACGGGCGTGAGGGCAATGCGCAACAGGTGCTTCTGGCTTCCGGAAGGCTTCTGGTACCGGGAGATCACCTGGGCGAGTTCCTGCTGCAATTGTTTGGCCTGCTCCTGGCTCAGGGAGAGGGTCGCCCAGTGGGTGAGCACCGCAGGCAACCCTTCTTGCAGGAGGTGCCCATGGAGTCGCCGGCCGTCGGTGCCGAGGTCGAGTTGGACTTCACCCACCCCACCGATCCACACCTGGTGCCGGTGCACGTCCAGCACACTCCGGTGGGTGGTTTCAACCAGTTCCCGGGTGAGGTGCCGGGCCTGGTGGGCATCGAAGTGCCCCATCAGGTCCTCCAGGGTGCCGGAGGGAATGTGCTTCAGCGGGATGTCGAACCGGTCGGCCACCGCCCGGTACCAGCGGATGGTTTTGCCCTGCTGTTTTGCTGTTCTGACCTCCCGGATCAGTCCGGCAGAGAGGAGTTTTTTCACCCAGTACAGCATGCGGTGAGGTTCCAGACCCAGATCCTGGGCGGCCTCCCGGACGGTTTTTTCCTGCCCGAGGAACACCCCGAGGTGCTGCAGGCTGCGGGGGTGGGTGAGCAGGTGCACTGTTGCAGGGTCATGGACCTGCAGGCTGGGTAAAATTTCGGTGTCCATTTTACCCAGCATACCGGCAAACTCAGTGCATGCAGAAGCCTTCTTTTCATGTGCTCCTCCTCCAGCAGGAGTTCGGTCCCTTCCGTCGCACCTTCCACCTCACCCTGCTTTCTGACTCCCAGCATGGCCTGACCCTCATCGACACCGGGTTGCCCGGAGCGGAAATGCAGATCCTGGACTTCATCCAGCAACTCGGACATGACACTTCGGACCTGAAGGCCATCGTGCTGACCCACTCGGACATCGACCATGCTGGATCGGCACGTGCTTTGCAGGACCTCACCGGAGCACAGGTGTGGGCAGGCCTGGAAGAAAAACCCCAACTGGAGGGCACCTTGCCTCCCCTCCGCACTCCGCCAGCACACCTGCTGGCTCAGCTCCCTGCTGAACTGGCTTTGCAACTGGGTCGGGGATCTGTACCCGTGCAGGTGAACCGGACCTTGTCTGAAGGGGAAGTCCTACCGGGCGGGTGGAAGGTGATTTTCACGCCCGGGCACACCCCGGGGCACCTGAGTGTGTTCCACCCTGACACTGGGGTGCTGGTGGCCGGGGACGCCGTGATGGTGAAAGAAGGGCGAGCGGTGTTTCCCGACAATTCCATGGACGTTGCTCAGGCCACACACTCCCTGAGCCGCCTCGCTGGGCTGGACGTTCAGCACCTCATTGCCCACCACGGAGGGGAAGTGTCTGGAGGGAACGTGCTGGACGCCTGGAGTTCCCCTGAAAGGGTCAAAAACCGAGGCGTTCCAGGGTGTCCTGATACAGCCTTGAAGTGACCTTTGCTCCTGATTGGGTGGCTTGCAGCACCACGTCTTCCAGCACGTCCAGCTGGTTGCCGATGATGCCCGATGTGCGCACGTACACCATCTCTGCCGCTTTCTGGTAGGTGTCTGTCCATTCCTCCAGCTTCAGGTGGGCGAAGAACGCCAGGGCCACGCCCAGGCTGTCCTCAAAAGTCAGGGCATCCATCTTGGTCCGGGTGAAGCGGGTGGAGGGTTCCGGGTTGATGGACAGGGCGTCCACCATGCGCTCAGTGCCCACCGGGACGATGCGAAGCCCGGCGTTGTTGAGGTCTTTGATTTTGGTGAGCATGTGGTGGCGGGTTTGTGTCCCGACACTCAGCACGTCATGGAATTCATCCAGCACGATGACCCTGGTGCCCACCACGTCCAGCAGGTTGAGGAGGTGTTCGGTGCGGGCGTCTTCGTTCCCACTGACTTTCACGGGCGTGACCAGGGCGAGCAGGCGGTCCACCAGCTGGGAGGTGTTCCTGAGGGGGGACATGCGCAGCAGCAAGATGGGTTTGAGGTCCAGTTCCTCCCCGAACACTGCAGGGTGCATTTTCATGAATTGGGTGATCAGGCGGCTCTTCCCGGAGTTTGCAGGTCCAATCAAGGCCAGGCTGCGTTCCCGGTGTCTGGGGGGATCGGTGACCAGGAAGGAAAGCCGCTGCAACAAAGTTTCGCGTTCAGGAATCAGGAACCAGGCGGATTCCCGGGACTCAATCAAAGCTTCGCGGGAGAAGCTCAACCCCGGCCCCGGTTGGAAGGTGGGGGTGCTTCCTCTATGGCAAAGCGGGGCCACTGGGTTGAAGGGAACCGGAAAACGGCGGAGGCCTCCGGTGCTGCCTGGGTTTCTGGCGGGCGGTGTTCAGGGGTGGCTGCTTGCATCTGCAGCACTTTGTGGTAAATTTGGTGGGCACTGCGGGCGGGTTTCAGTTCCAACTCCAGTTGTTTCCTGGCCTCCTCCCACCGCCACACGCTGGTGGGGCTGGGGATGTCCTTGCAGAACAGTTCCAGCAACTCCTGGGTTTCGGGGTGGATGAGCCACACCTGCTGGATGTTGTGGGGATCAAAGAGCACCGTGACTTCCCCCAGGCCTTTCCTGCGGCGCACCAGGTTCAGAAAATCCGGGTGGAAGGACACGTAATGCCTCTTCTTCCACTGCACCCCTCCTTTCTGCAAGGAACGCTGGACACAGGGCAGCAGCATGTTCTGGATCCTGCCATGGTCCTGTGCTGGGATGGGAGTGAACTGGCTTTTTCCCTCGCTCACCTGCACCCAGGCGTTTTGCAGGCGGCTGATCGTCTCTCCCCTTTTCACTTGCACATTGAGGCGGTCCAGCAGGTACTGGGTCAGGTAACGCTCCAGGTCTTTTTCCCCAAAGCAGGCGTAGTCCTGTCCGGTTTTGCCCCTCATGCGGTGGCGATTCAGGGTGGACCCTGGGAGGTGCCGGAGGGCTTCGTTGATCAGGCCGATCAGGCGTTCAATGCGGCCCCTGAGGTGAGGGGCTGAGGGGATGGCCTGGAAGGTCACCCCGTACTGAAGGCAAAACCGTTTCAGGGAGTGGTTGACGAATTCACTGCCCCGGTCCGTGAAGAGTTCTTTAGGGATCCCCAGCGGAGGCAAAGTGTTCTCCACCCCCAGGGCCTGGTGGTGCTCCTTCTGGTTCAGCAGGATGCCCCGGAGGGTTCGGAGGGTTTCAAAGGCCGATTTGGTGTGTTCGGTCAGGCTGAAATTCAGGAACAGGGAGGTGCCTTCGTCGACCGCCACGGTGATCCAGTACCGGGTGTGCATGGATTTGACTTGAGGCCGCTTGTTGCTGCTTCTTTTGACCTGCAGTTTGCCGTCCCTCACGAAGAAGTCCAGCAGGGTCCCGTCCATCTGGATGCGCTCGCCGAAGTGTCTTTCTGGACTGACGCCCAGTCGGGGCTCCCTGCTGCGGGCGATTTCTTCCCCTTCCCTGAGGCGGGCATACTTTTTGGGGTCCTGTTTCTCCCGCCGCTGGAGGCGGTTCTTGAGGGTGTTGTAGCTGGGTTTGGGCAGGTTCTTTTCTGTGCAGTGGTCGTGGATGAGGTCCAGCATGGCCTGGAGGGTGTAGGGGCGAAAGGTGGGACTGCCCAGGGGGATCAACCAGTGCTGGTCGATCAGGGTTTGCAGGAGTTGTTCGACTTCGGGACTCAGGGTGTGCTTTCGAAGTTGTGTTTTGCGGCCTTCGAGGAAGTCGGGAATGCTGACGGCGTGCTGGTGACCACCGAGGTCCAGGAATTTCTTGTAGTAACGGCGGAGGGTGGGAACGGAGATGTGGGCTTGCTGGCAGAGTTTCGCTTCGTGTGATTTAGGGATGCCGGTGCTGCCTCTTTCCCGGAAGTATGGGAGAAGGTGCTCCAGGGCTCGGGTGGCGCGGGCATACTTCGGGGAGGTCATCTTTTCATCTTACTGGGTGTGTTTTGCCACTGAACCCTGAGGAACAGGGATGATTTCGTTTTTGCCCTTCATGAAGAACCCAGGGCCAGGAAACCGGCACACTGCGCCATGATGTAGGCCTGTGTGGCAGCCAAAACGTTGCTTGTACGCTCGGTGATTTTGCTGGCCGCCATTCCTGGCTGCACCAGGCCAATGTGAATCTCGATGGGCAAGCGGGATTTCAGCAAGGTTTCCAGTTTTGCAAGATCTCCATTGCAGAACTTCTTTCCAGAGGTGTTCTCGAAGCGGTGTTTGATTTTTTTGAACATCTCTGCGGGGGGCAAATCCCTGAATTTCACAGACTTGATCACCTGTCCACACACCTCGTACACGTCACTGACCCGCTCTCCCACCACGCGATTTTTGCAGGATTTGACGTGATAAATGTGGATGTGGATGCAGTCTTCTTTTACGGCAAAAGTGATGAAGTCGCCGGTTTCCCCTGAGCCGTGGTCATAGAAGACCACGTCATCTGCCTGCGCGGCACCCACCAGGCGCTGTTCCAGCCAGTTGTGAATGGAGTTGGGTGTGCCGAACTCCTTTGAGATGTCCACTCCTGCTCCCCGCCAGTCGATGGCTTGAATGAGTTGGGCATCGAAAGGGCTTTTGGGCAAACTGGAAAGCCGGATGGCTTCACGGCCTTCAATCATGTCACCGTTCACGCAGCGGAACACTGGGGGGTGACTCTGGAAGTATTCCCCGATCTCAAGGGTTCGGCCCTGCTGGTCCACAAAGGAACAGGTGATTTTCTCGTCCATGTTCTCAACCCGAAAGGTTGACCCCAGCAGGTACATCATTTTGATGGTCAGGGAGCCGATTTCCAGGTGGAACTCGAACCGGTCATTCTTGATGGACTCGTAATCGATCCACAGGTGGGCGTCCTCAGGGGAGAGGAGTTGGGGTTGACCATGCACCTCCACGGTCAGTTTTCCTGGCTCCTCATAGAACCTGGGGTTCCAATCGATGGTGAGCAGGTCAAAACCTTTGAGGCTGGCGATGGGTTCACGCACCCCCAGGTAATCCAGGTTTGTTCCCGTGACTGGGTTGCTGCCGTTGCGGAATTTGATGGCCAGGGCGTCGCACCAGTGGATGAAATCAGGAATCTTGTCGGTGCGGTTGCTCCACACTTTTGCAGCTGAACTGAAACCCAGGGTGACGTCTTTGCCGTTCTCCTGCGCTTTGCAGAACGCGTGCCCCCGGTCGTAGATCTTGCCGTCAGCGCTGTCGATCACATTGTCTGCGCGGTTGCCGATGCGGTAGAGGTACGTTTCGTCCCTGTTGCCGCGGATTTTGCGCATGCCCACGTTAAAGACCTGCACCTGGGTGAGGTTGTGGAGGGATTTGTTGGTGATGGACATGGAGACCGGGGAGGGCAACGCAGAGACTGTGGAGGCAATGAAGTGCTTGAGGATCTGCTGGTAGAATTGTTCGGTTTTTTCGGTGGAACTGATGAACAAAAACCCGTGTTCTTTGTTGTGGTACACAATGCACAGTTCGTAATGGTACTGGGTCAGGAAATCACTGCGGATCCACTTGGGTTTGTCGAGGTACCTGAAGATCAGCACCGAAACGCGCGCTTTGGGGTAGTCTTTCTTGAACACCGTGCGGTGGTTGGACTCCAGGGTGACACTTTCTGGGATCTCAAATCCGTCCGGCAGGTCGTAGACTTTCACGTGGTGGTAGGGCCGCAGGGAGAACAGGGAGAAACCTGCGAAATCCGCATAATCAAACGATCCCGGGTCGAAGCCCTGAAAGAAGGCTTTGTCTTCCTCTTCTTTTTCGATCCGGGCATCGGCGAGTTGCGGGAGCAGGGTGGCCCAAACGGCGTCCTCTTCGTACAGCCGTTCGATTTCTGCATTCAGCCCGTCGGATGGGGTGTAAATGAAGCTGGCTGGACCCACCTTGTCCTCTCCAGTTCGGGCGAAACGGCCAATGAACTGCAAGGTGATGGCCAGGGATTTGTGCAGGGCATGCACAGCAGCGATCTTGAAGCGTGGGATGTCCACCCCTTCTGAGAGCATGTCCACGGTGATGATGCCGTCGAGTTCGCCCTGTTCCAGCAAATCCAGGATGCCCTGGTTGTGTTTGAGGGTGTGTTTGCTGTAAATGATTTGCATGCGCAGTGAGGTGTTTTTGCCGTACACGTCCAGCAGGGCCTCCGCGTGGTCCTTGGTGGCTGCGCGGGCCAGCACGTAATGGTGGTGTCCCCGGCCCCGGTCTTGCATGAGGGTGATTTCGGCCTGGCGTGCGATGGCGAGGTCTGCCGTTTCTCCGTCTTGTGGAGTGATGCGTTGTGGATTCACCTCACCAAAAATCTTGTCCTCGAAAGCTTTCAAGGTGGGATAGGTGTACACATGTTCGCCGTTCAGTTCCAAGCTGTCTGAGCGGTAAGGGGTGGCCGTGAAAAGCACCCGCTGGGCTCGGGGGAAAGCATCCAGCAGCTCATTCCAGGTGTGGGCAGGGGAATGGTGCGCTTCGTCCACAATCACCACATCAAACAAATCTTCACTGGGGAGGGGCACCTGCAGGCGGGCAGGACTCACCGTGTGTGGGGTCACCACCACCACATCGAATGCCCGGAGTTCTTCCCAGGCTTCTGGGGTCTTGACCGTCCCGGTGACGACTTTGACTTTGGGGGCAGCGTCAAGGGTGAACAGACCTGTCTTTTTGAGGCTGTTGAGGGTGGTGAAGGCATTTGCCATGTGACCTTTCAGCATCACACTGGGCGCAATCACGAGCACCCTCTTGGCTTTCAACAGGAACGGGGTGGCACAGATCACTGTGGTTTTTCCTGATCCTGTGGGCATGGTGATGATGGCGGGGGTGTCGTGCAAAGTGAAGTGGGCTGCAAGGGCGTGAATGGCACCCCTTTGGTTTTTGCGGAGGGAAAGTTCTGCCCCGTTGGGGAAAAATTGAAGGTATTGTTGCCGCTCTGAAAAGAAGGACATATCTTACCGTAGCCCATTGCAATCTCTGAAACAACCACTTCTATTGAATCATCACTCAAGTGTTAAATTTGACACTGTGTTATGTTTTGAGCAACTCACGCATCGAAAGAAATGATATGTTTGGCAAGTGAATTCTTTGGGATACGTCATAGTATAGGGGAAATCCCTTACCGCAATAAATGATTCTATTGAGCACCTGGGTCTGAAAACAAGAGCAAGATGGACATTCCGAATTGCTGAGCAGCATCACCGCGCATTTAGACATAATGCCTAATTGATTCAATTGAGGGCTAGGGAAGCAGGAAACCCTGCACGTTCGTCCTGATCCTGCAATCTGGCATTTGAAGTTGGGTTTCCACTACCCTTTCGGCAGCATAGAGGCTTTTGGTCAAAACAGCGAATGATGCTTGGGCTCTGGCTTGAACTATTACCTGGTGGAAAATGGTATCAAATCAGAATGCAAAATTTCTAGATTGATATCAGAACAGATTGCAACTGACATCCCTGTGATCAATGAAAATTCAGAGGAAGCTGATCTGAACCCATCACGGCAACTTCAGTCCGTAAATGTTCCTGTCTTTGCCACTGACGTAAGCCAGATTCTGCCCATCGGGCGAGATGGTCCACTGGTCGTAACTGATTTTTCCCGAGAGCCGGACAAGCTCCTTCATGTCTTTCTGCCCGACCGTCCACCGGTACACGGTGTGGGCCCCAGAGGTGTCCCTGAGGGGAACCGTCAGCAAGGTGTCGTCGTCCCTCCAGCGGTACGAACCAAATCCGGGCACCTGAAGTTTCCTGCCGTCCCGGTTCACCACAAACAGGCCATTCTTGCGGTCCTTGTTGAAGGCCAGGAAGTAGGCGATCCAGCTGCCTTTCGGGCTGATGGCCACCCCACGGATGTTGAGGGCGGTTTCCAGCTTGCGGGTCTTCCCGCTTTTCAGGTCCAGTGTGTAAAGGGTCCGGTTATCGGACTTCGGGTCGGTCTTGCCCAGCACCAGCAGGGTTTCCTCATCCAGAAAACCCTGGGCTCCCCCACCATAAACAGTGGCCAGAGTTCGGGGGGTCTGCCCGAATGCAGAAATGCGAATGCGGGTCTGGCGCTCATCGAAGTTGCCTGTATTCTGGCTTTCGTTCCACACAAAACGGGACCCTTGCGGAGACCACAACACGTTCCCCACCTCACCGGAAAGTGTGACGGTTTTTCCATCTGTGAGGCGTTTGATGCGCGTGCCTGCAGGGGTGGAAGGCAGCACCTGGTGCCTGAGGTCTGGTGAATAAAAACCCAGCGGCAGCATGGCCTGGGGTTTCTGCCCGGGCCTCACCCCGTACCACCCCACCGGACTCTGGCTGGAGGGTCGGTCAATGAACATCAGTTGCCTGCTGTCCGGCGTGAACACCGGCAGCACACAACACCCCCCGGTGGTGATGCGGGTGTCTTTTTCAGGCCAGCTGGTCTTTACAGGCCGGTACCCCGAGAATTTCCCCTGCTGGGGGGTGTCCTGGGGTTCATCTGGGGGCCAGCTGAGTGCAAACCGGTTCAGGAGTGCCCCACCCCGAAACGCCTGAGGCTGGTCCTCAGGATGCTGCCACTTCCGGATGTTCGCCAGATCCCGCTGGAATCCCCGCGAAAAACCACCCTGCACGAAAAGGGTGTCCCAGTCTGCCTTGATGTACGGAATCGGGTTGAAAAACCGCATGTGGCTGGTGTCCCGGATTTCCAGATGCAGGTGCGGCGCACTCCGGCAGGTGAACTGGCTGTCCCCACTGAGCCCCACCACCTGACCCTTCTTGACCCGCTGCCCCACCTTCAGAGAGGGACGTTTTTGCAGATGACCGTAAAAACTCGCCAGACCATTGCCGTGATCGATGATCAGGTTGTGCGGCGGCGAACCGTGTGGACCGTCCACATCCTGCACCACCCCATCCCCGATGGCGACCACGGGCGTGCCACACGCCGCAGAGAAATCCAGCCCGAAATGAATCCCCTGGCCGGCCCGGTACGTGGAATTCCGTTGCCTGTAAGCCCCGGTGGTGTTTCCGTACACCTGCCCCAGCAACCACGAAGCCGGACCGGGAGGGCTGGCAAACGGCAAACCGAACTGCTGTGCGGGCTTCGGCAACTGGCTGTCTTTCAACGGCGCACCACTGTGCGCCAAAGCATGGGCCCCCAGGGCCAGACAGAGCAACAAGAATCGCTGGTGGGTCATGACTTCATTCTCAGGGGGCAGCTGAGGAAAAGGTGAAGATTCTGCAGGGATGGCAGGCTGGTCTACAATTGGATCTGTTTGTGAACGATAAAGGTTTTTATTTTGCTTGTGAAATTAATATTGTTTCTGTTCATCATTCGGAATGCCATTGTTGCGCCTCAAGCAGAGCCTGTTCCTGTGCCTGCAGGGCCATCTGCAGCTCTGTTCGATCCAGAGCAACAGCGAGGATGGATGCAGCCCTCGCAGCCAGAACCTGCTCCTGCTCGGTCCAGGGCAGATCAACAGAACGGCTGAAGGCAATCACGGCCACCACCTCACCGCTGGGTTTGACAATGGGCTCAAACGCCGCAGAGATCCGGTGCTCACTGACGTTGCGGGCTCCCGCAATGTCGCTGTATTGCTGGGTGTAGTAGCGCTGTGCAGTCTGCACCACGTTTCTGAGCACCACCAGATCCTCAATGGGTGTCCCCTCCCCCATCAGGAAGGCAATGAGCGCAGGTTTGAAATCCCCCCAGGCATGCCAGAGCTTTGCGCGCCCCTGCTGAATGCGAATCAGGGTGATCTGCTCGGCTTTGAGGGCCGGTCCCAGTTTTTCCAGGGCCTGATCGGCCAGGACATCTGGATCATGCACGGTCTGCAACAGGTCACCCAGTGAGGCATGAAACTCGGCGTGGTCTCTTGCTTCCAGCAGGTCCAGATGGGCACGCTGCAAAGCCCTGTTCTGTTCCTCCAGGGCCTGCCGGGAGCTTTCCAGTTCCAGCTGTTTGTGCCTGAGCACCTGCTGGGCTTCCAGCAGGGACCTGACCCGTGGAAGCATTGGCGGAAGGGCCACAGCAGTGATGACACTGACGATTGCGGTGACAGCCCGGATGTAGGCATCGAGGTCATTTACCGGACTGTAGCGGGTCACCACATGCATCAGGTGGGTCAGGCCACAGGCGACAATGAAAAGCCCAAAAGAGAGCAAAATGCGGTGAAATGGGATCTGCTTGCGGTTCTGAAACACCAGCACACCCAGCGTGGAAGCAATGGCGGTATAAGCCAGAAAAGTCAGCAGGTCACTGCCCACCTGCAAAACCACCAGACTGTCCGACCAGTCGTGGTCATGCCCCGTCTCAATTCCCACAGACTTCAACAGGTTCAGGAGCACACCGGGCCACAAGAGGGGCAGCAAAAGTCCAGCCAGCAGCAACATCAGGGTGCTCTTCAGGGTGTTGGCGGTTTTGGATTTCTGCATGTGGGCTCCAGGGCGGCCTGCGGGCCATCACAAGATTGTTGCAAATGGACCCGCACAGTTTTCTGACTGCGGGTTGTTTGATTCCTGCTTTTACCGTCTGGAGGGTCGTGTATTGATGTTCGCAATAAGAACTGTGGGTTCTTTATGAAGGGTCAGCACGGAATCTGAAAGGCCAGGTGCATGCTGTTTTTTCAGGTCTGGCTGGCAGGTGTCTCTGCTCTCCCAGGGTGATCCCAGCTGACGGGAGGTGCCTGTAGATGCTGTTTGTTTCTGGTTGCTTGATCTCATACCATCATGCAATGGCAACACTGGTGCTCGACTGAGGTTTATGGATCAAATGACCAGCTGCTTTGCATGCAATGCAATCATTCTTATTCACAGTCTAACAATAAGTTGCACCATAAAAAACCCTACCAAAAGAAAAATTAAAATCTTGGTAAAAGTTCTATCAGACCAGGGCGTATTTGAAACCACATCTTTAATGATACTCACAACAAGAAAGGAGAGTGCGATTGCAAAAAAGCAATCCGGACTTGAGAGGATGTCGCGATCCCTAAGAAACATAAATGCCACAGCAATCAATAAATACGGAACAGAATCTTTCATTTCGATTTTCCAACGCAGATGTCCATTGGCTGGCCCTTTTACTCCACGAAACTTTACCAGCGAAAACAATACCAGCAACCAAGCAATCGTCATGAAAACTTGAGGCAATGTGATTGTCCATGAAAAATGCGTATCCATTTGTTTAGTGTATACACTTCTGAGACCCTTTCCAACTCAAGCTGTTCTGGTCAAGCCGTTGGAATTCTGAAGTGATTCAGCAGGTTCAAGATCACATAAATCCTTTGCATACAGATTGTGAAATATATATCTTTTATCATGGTGATGCAATGAAACAATTGGCCGAGACCTTTTCATGGTCCCGTGCTATACTGACCCCGATTCGGACAGCTGTCACTCGCTGTCTGCAAGGAGTCTCAGATGCAGCGCACCCTCAACATTGACCTCTTCACCTACCTGATCATGCTGGGGCTTGCCGGTGCCCTGTTCGGCAGCCTGTTTGAGTGGGAATGGATGGTGGTTTCCGGCCCCATTCTGGTGATCGCTGGTTTTGCTGGCATTTCCAGGATTGAAAGCAAAGTGGAAAGAATCCGCTGACAGACCTGCTCTGGTGCAGGACGGATTTCTGACCTGCACCCCTGTATTTCTTACAGACAAACCCCCACCCCTCCCACACAATGACGGGACAGGTGGGGGCTTTTGCATCTGCAATTCTGGCAGGCACAGGCTCCCGAATTCACAATCCGACTGCGATGTTCAGTCTTTTTGAGATCAAAGGGCGCAGTTTTGCTGCCCGGTCAAGGAGGACACCATGCAGATTGCTGATCTTGACATCCTGCAGAGCCAGGCACAGTATCCCAGCATCACCATCACCCTTCCCACCCACCGCACTTTTCCAGAAAAAGAAAAAGACCCTGTGCGGGTGAAGAACCTGATCCGTGAAGCAGAAGACCGCTTGCTGCAGGAGTACGAGGCCAGAGACATTCAGGACATCATGCAGAGGTTGTGGGATCTGGCCGATTCCATAGATCACAACCACAACCTGGAAGGCATGATGATTGTCGCCAACCGGGACGTGGCGAAGGTGTACAAAGTGCCCACGCGACTGGAAGAAAAAGTTGCTGTGCAAGATGACTTCCTGGTGCGTGACCTCCTGCTGGCCCAATCCAGAATCCAGAGTTACTGGGTCCTGACCCTGGCAGAGAATCCGACCCGTCTGTTCCATGCCGACAATGACCAGTTGCAGGAAGTGCAGGACTACGGTTTTCCTTTTGTGAACGAGGAGCCCGGGACCCGCATGACCCTGGACACCCGCTATGGGACCAAACCTGACTCCGAGCGGGATGAGCACCTCAGGATTTTCTTCCGCAACATTGATGCAGGGCTCAAGCAGGCCCTGGACCTGGAAGACCTGCCAGTGGTCCTGCTGGGCGTGGACAAAAACCTGGGTTTCTTCAAGGAAGTGGCCCAGAATTACGACAAAGTCCTCACCGTCATCGAAGGCAACCACGATCTGGCCACCGCTGACAACACCGCCCTGAAATTCGCTGAACTGGTGTGGCCAAAAGTGCAGGAAGTCATGCATGAGCAGCGTCACAATGATGTGGCCCAGGCCATCGATGCTGCGGTCAGCAGCAACACCTTCTTCACCGACCTGAATGACATCTGGGTGGCGACCCTGGATGGACGCGGAGCCAGACTCTTTGTTGAAGAGGGTTACAGTTTCTCCGCAAAAGTCAGCGAGGATGGTCGTTCCATCGCGGTGGTGGATGAACCCGAAGCCTACCGCAACCGGGAAATCGTGCATGACGCGGTGAACCGGATCATTGAACACGTTCTGCAAACCAGTGGCGAGGTTGTTTTTGTCGAGCCTGGGCGACTGGGGGACAACCGCAAATTGTTCTTGACCCTGCGCTACTGAGGTTGCTTCAAAGAACAGAAAAGAAAGCCCCTCTGCAGAAAGCAGAGGGGTTTGACCTGGGGTGATTCAGCTGGGGCGTTCTGCGCCTTTGCGGCCATAGAAGTACCAGTTCAGGGCCACATTGAAGAGGAAGAACGCTGCGATGCCGTAGAAGAAGGCCACGGTGTT
The DNA here is from genome assembly GCF_007990775.1 of Deinococcus cellulosilyticus NBRC 106333 = KACC 11606. NCBI lineage: Bacteria > Thermotogati > Deinococcota > Deinococci > Deinococcales > Deinococcaceae > Deinococcus > Deinococcus cellulosilyticus. Next base: position 35,405 of record NZ_BJXB01000037.1, read on the forward strand.
TCCGGTGGCAGCGATGGTGGCACTGATCAGCATGGAGACGATGAAGGGTCCGTAGGCAGCGATGGCAGCGGTCCAGCCAATGACACCCGCAGCCTGGGTGGCAGGGAAAATCACAGGCATCTGGCGGAAGGTGGAGGCATTGCCGATGCCAGAGAAGAAGAACAGGGACAGCATGCCTGCCACGAAGAAGGGGAACTCATCCAGGCTCTTGGGGGTCACGTAGAAGCTGGTGAAGATGGCACTGGCCAGCATTCCGAGGCCGGAGATGGTGGTGAGGATGGCCCCACCGGTCTTGTCGGCGATCATCCCGAAGACCACCCGCACGGCACTGCCGATCAGGGGACCATAGAAGGCGAACTGCAGGGGCACAGGAGCGTTTTCAAAACCGCCATACAGGGTCTTGATCAGCAGGGGGAAAGCACCGGAAAGGCCAGAGAAGGCACCGAAGGTCATCAGGTAGATGCTGGTCATCACCCAGGTGTGCTTGTCTTTGAAGATGCCAAGGATCTGTCTGGGGTTGGCTTTGACGGGAATGCTTTTCAGGGAGAACCAGGCCCACACAGCACCAATCAGGATCAGCGGAACGTAGACGAAAGGAGCATTCTGCAGGAAGATTTCTGTGGTTCTGGCCTTGTCATGGAAGGTCTGGGACCCTCCGGTCATGGAGGCGAAAGCACCCAGACCAATCACCCAGGGGGTCACGAACTGGGCCAGCGAGACCCCGAAGTTGCCAATTCCGGCCTGTATGCCCAGCGCCGTGCCTTGCAGTTTTTTGGGGAAGAACAGCGAAGTGGAAGGCATGAAGCTGGAGAAGTTTCCTCCACCCAGACCGGCAGCGAAGGCCAGCAGCATCAGCATCCAGAAGGGGGTCGCAGGATTTTGCACGGCCAGACCCCACCCGATGGCAGGAATCAGGAGGCTCAGCGTGGAAAAAGTGATGGTGTGCCTGGACCCGAAAATCGGGATGAAAAAGGTGTGGGCAATCCGCAGGGTTCCTGCAGCCAGACCGGGCATGGCGGTCAGCCAGAACAGCTGCTCGGTGGTCAGGTTGAATCCGACCCCCTGCAAGCGGGTCACGATGGCCGACACCATGAACCAGGTGGCGAAAGCAAGCACCAGATTGAAGGTGGTGACGGTGAGGGTCTTCCAGGCGTGGGCTTTGCCCACAGTGGACCAGAAGGTTTCCTTCTCTGGGGTCCATTCTTTGAGCCAGGTGGAGCTTGACGCAGGTTTCTGGTTTTGACTGAGCATTTTGGGGTTCCTTTCAAAACTTTGTTGAGGCAAGGGGGCAAGGGCTTGATCGTGGGGTCAGGGGTGGGAAGGCCCCTGACCTGGCAGTTTCGATCAAAGGCAGCTCAGGGCAGTGCGTGCATTTTGTTCAGCACTGCAGCGAGCCACAGGGCAGCAAGCAGGGTGATGGCAGACATCACCATGAAGGTGGCTTCGGGAAGACCGATCAGGCTCTGGGACACCGCAAAGAGCGGGGGAAGCACGAACCCACCCAGCGCACCAAACAGGCCCACCAGACCGCCCACCGCACCCACATCTTTGGGGTAGTACTGGGGGATGTACTTGTAGACGGCAGCTTTGCCAATGCCCATCCCAACGGCCATTACGAAGAGGAGGGCTGTGAAGGTCCCCACAGACAGGCCCAGGGCAGGGATGCTGAGCACCACAGAGGGAATGAAGATCAGGGCAAACATCAGCTTCATCACCACGCGGGGGCCAAATTTATCGCTGAGGAACCCCCCCAGAGGACGCAGCAGGCTTGCAGGGAAGATGAACAGGGCGGTCAGGAGGGCAGCGTTTTTGAGTTCCAGACCGAACACATCGACGTAATATTTGGGGAGCCATGCAGAAAGTGCCACGTAAGCCCCGAAAACCACCACGTAGTACAGGCTGAACCTCCACACCCGGATTTCACGCAAGGGCTTCAGGATTTCGGCCATGGGTCTCCCCTGTCCGGGCAGGCGGTCTTCTTTTGGCCCGTAGAACCACATGCAGAGGGCCATGATGACCAGCAGCACCGCATACATGATGGGAATGAAGCGCCAGCCACCAGGAATCACGCCACCCAGAAAACCAGCCACAGGCAGCATGGCAATGAGTGTTGGGGCAATCAGCTTGGTCACACTGGCCCCGACGTTCCCTGCACCAAACACACCAAGGGCAAAGCCCTGGTGTTCTTTGCTGTTCCAGGCAGAGTTCCAGGCGATCCCCACCGAGAAACTGTTGCCCGCCATCCCGACCATGAAAGCCAGAATCAGCAGCATGGTGTAACTGTGGGTGTAGGCCACCAGCGCAGCAGGAATCGCAGTGAACAGCAGAAGTGCAGTGAAGACCTTGCGGCCCCCAAGACGGTCCGTGAGGATGCCAAAATTCAGTCGCCAGATGGCCCCGTTCAGCACGGCGACACTGGTGAGCCAGCTCATTTGCAGGTCTGTGAGGCCCAGTTCTTTGCGGATCGGAATCCCCAGCACCCCGAACATCAGCCACACGGCGAACATCAGGGTGAATCCGAGGGTGGAGAGCCACAGCACGCGGGTGGCTTCATTTCGTTCCTGGGCTTTGTGGATGGACGCGCTTTGCATGGTTGCTCCTTTGGGGCAGAAGGCTGAAGGCAGAAAGCAGAAGGCAGGCAAACTTTTGCTGATGCGAGCTGATAAGCCTTCTGCCTTGGCTTTCAGCCTTCTGCGGGGCCGGAGGCCCCCCTCAATTGCGAATCATCGACACCAGTTTCAGATTCAGCCCCCCCAGGGCCAGCGAACTTGCCGCAATAGGCCACAGGATGCCTTTCTCTCCACCCAGATACGCGTCCAGGCCGGTGATCAGCAGGAAGAGCTGGATGGTCCACAGGACCAGCACGAAGAGCAGGATCAGGTCAATGACCACGGTTTTCTGCTGGTTTGAGCGGTTCATGCTTCACCCATCCCCACAGCAAACACTTTGCCGTCTCTGACTTCAATTTCCACACGGTCCAGGCCACGCTGGGGTGGACCTGCGAGCACGTCACCGGATCTGGCATCGAAGAAACCTTCATGGCAGGGGCATTCCAGTTTTCCAGTGTGTTCTGCGAAGAACACATGGCAACCCAGGTGGGGGCATTTCTGGCTGAATGCGCTGAAGGTTCCGTCTTCGTGGCGGAGGAGCAGGGCGTGGTCGTCCTTGTGGGGGTAATGGAAGGCCAGGAAACCTCTGGGTTTGATCTGGTCCACTGCAGCAATTTCCTGCTCCGGGTAATCGGTGCGGGGTTTGGATAGGGTCCCAGCAGCGGCCAGAACGGTGGTTCCAACAGCGAGGGCTCCGCTGGACAGGCCCAGGAAACGGGTGAATTCACGGCGGGTGATCAGGCTGGTTTTGTCCCAGTCCACCGAGAAGTCCCTCTTCCAGTGGGGGTCTTTTTGGGCTTTGTTTTTCACAGCAGGCCTCCTGACATGGGCATGGCTTCCAGATGACTGAAAGGATCGAGGTGGTCGTAGGCGTTGTCTTCGAAGCGGCCATCGAGGTGGTGCATCACGTCCATGGACAGGTTGACGTAACCGTCGGGGGCCACCAGGAACACACGGGTTTTGATTTCCTGCATGCCGAAATCGAAGGTGTTGATGGGGGTGCCTTTGCGTCTGGACTGGAATTCCTCGAGGGTGCCGTAGAAGAGGGCCTCACTGGGGCACACGGTGGCGCACATGGGTTTCAGTCCCTGTGATGTGCGGTCGTAGCAGAGGTCGCACTTCATCATCTGGTCCATCTCGGGGTAGTAGCGGGGCACACCGAAGGGGCAGGAAACCACGCAGTTTTTGCAGCCGATGCAGCGTTCTTTCAGGCTGCTCTGCACCACCTGATCCTCGGTGCGTTTGATGGCATCTGCAGGGCACACGGCGGCGCAGGTGGGGTTCTCACAATGCATGCAGACCATCGGGACCGTCTGGGTGGAGCTTCCGCGCTCCATGTACTCCAGGTGGATCATGGGCTTGCCCTTGTGGGTGGCGCACTCACTGCAGGCCTGCATGCAGCTCTTGCATCCGATGCAGCGGATCGGGTCGATGAAGAAGCGCATCTCGCTCATCTGGAGAAGTCCTTTCTGCGGTCATTGATGCCATAGCTGACAGGGAGGTTTTCGGTCTTGTTGGCAAGGTGCTGGGCTTCTTCGCCTTCCCGGATTTCTTCGGGGGTGGCTTTCGAAACGGCGCAGGCACTGACTTTGAACTCGGGGATCTTGGAGATGGGGTCGAGTGCCCTCTGGGTGAGCATGTTGATGCTCTGTTTGCCCCCCCAGTGGTACGGCACGAACACGGTGTCCGGGCGGATGGTGTTGACCACCATGGCTTTGACGGTGATCTGGCCCCTGCGGGTTTTCACGGTCACCCATTCCCCATCTTTGATGCCAAGTTTCAGGGCGAGTCTGGGGTGGATTTCCATTTTGGGGTTGGGGTACTGGTCCACCAGGGGGCCAATGCGGCGGGTCTGGGTGCCGGAGAGGTACTGGCTGACCACGCGGCCCGTGGTGAGCCAGATGGGGTACTGCCCATCCACCACTTCTGCGGATTCACGCCAGTGCACGGCATTGAAGTGTCCTTTGCCATCCGGGTGGTAGAACTTGCCACCTTCAAAGAGTCTGGGGGTGCCGGGGTGGTTGGTGTCGAGGTCCTCGGAGCGTTTTGCAGCTTTGCCTTTTTCGGTGGTCTGGGGAGCGGGCCAGAAAACGCCGTTTTCTTTTTCCACGCGGTCCCAGGTGATGCCGGAGTAATCTGCTGTTCCCCCTCTGGAGGCGATGCGAAGCTCTTCAAAGATGTCGCGGGTGTTCTTGTAGGGGAAGTACTTGCCGCGACCAAGACGGTTTGCGATGTCCAGCAGGATTTCCCAGTCTTTGCGGGCTTCACCGGGAGGGGTGATGGCCTGATTGATCTTGATGACCCGGCCTTCTCCAGAGGTGGTGGTGCCCTCGTCTTCTTCCTGAAGGCTGCCTGGGAGCACGATGTCAGCGTGCTGGGCGGTTTCGGAGAGGAAGAAGTCGATCACGGTGTAGTGCTCCAGTTTGTCCAGCGCTTCACGGTTGAAGTTGGCATCGGGGAGGCTGACCAGGGGGTTGAAGCAGATGGAGAGCAGCCCTTTGATCTTGCCCGCGTGGATTTCATTGAGGATTTCCTGGGCAGAGAGGCCCTTACCAGGGATTTCGCTCTCCTCCACCCCCCACACGTCTGCAATGTACTTGCGGTGCTCGGGGTTGGTGATGTCCCGGTTTCCGGGAAGCTGGTCGCACTTGTGGCCGTGTTCCCGGCCGCCCTGGCCGTTGCCCTGTCCGGTGATGGTGCTGTGACCACACCCTTCCCGACCAATTTTTCCGGTGGCCAGGGCGAGGTTGGCGCAGGAGACGACGTTCTCAACCCCTTTGGTGTGGTGCTCCAGACCTCTGGCATGCAGGATCATTCCAGTTTCGGCTTCACCGTACCAGCGGGCAGCTTTTTCGATCTGGTGGGCGGGGATACCGGTGATCTTTGCGGCCCACTCGGGGGTGGCGTCTTTGACGGCTTCGCGGGTTTCTTCAAAGCCCGTGGTGTGCTCGGCAATGAATTTCTCGTCGGTGAGGCCATCTCTGATGATCACGTGCAGCATCGCCATCAGCAGGGCACTGTCACTGCCAGGACGCAGGGGCAGGTAAAGGTCGGCTGTTCTTGCCATCGGGACCATGCGGGGATCGGCGTAGATCAGCTTTGCCCCGTTGTCTCTGGCCCGCCAGACGTAATCGGTGGTGATGGGGAAGCATTCGGCAATGTTGGTGCCAATCACGAAGATCACTTTGGCTTTGGTGATGTCTTCCCAGTGGTTGGAGGCACGGTCGATGCCGTAGGCTTTTTTGTTTCCGGCTCCGGCGCTCACCATGCAGAGGCGTCCGTTGTAATCGAGATTTGCAGTCTGCAGGGCAAGACGGGCAAATTTGCCAACCAGGTAACTCTTTTCGGTGGTGAGGCTGACTCCACTCAGCATCGCGAAGCTGTCCTTGCCGTACTTGTCCTGAATTTCACGGATCTTGCGCACGGTTTCTTCGAGGGCCTGGTCCCAGGAGATGCGCTCGTAGCCTTTTTCGGTGCGCTTCATGGGGTGCAGCAGGCGGTCGGGGTGGGAGCCTTGCAGGTAACGCTTGACCCCTTTGGGACAGAGTTTGCCTTTGTTGAAGGGGAAGTCGGTGCGCGGTTCAAAACCCACCACGGCGTTGTCTTTGACTTTGAGGTTGATCCCGCATTGCTGGCCACAGAAGCAGCAGTGGGTGGCGATCAGCTGGTCGTAATCCTCGACGGTCTTGAAACCACCAGCGGGGGTGTAGTGCAGGGTCGGTCCGTACTGCTCGACCATCTGTTCGCGGGTTAAGGGCACTTTAGCCATTACATGAACTCCTTGCCGGAAACCCGGAACTGGTTGGCGGTGACCATCTTGCGGCGGCAACTGGGGCACAGGTTCTGCCAGTTGTCGGCCTGCTGGTGGGTGTAATCAAAGCCCAGTTCGGGAAGGATGGTTTTGATGTCCTGCTGGTGCATGAGGCTGATGTATTCGTCTCCACAGCGGGCACACTTGCCCTGCTCGGTGGTCTCTCCAGCGGCCTTGTAGAACCACACACCGACGTTGGCGATGCGCTGGAAAATGTGGAAGAACTTGCCGAAGGGGAGGTACAGGAGCCACAGCATCACGGTTACAGCGTGGGTGGTGGTGATCCAGTAGTAGAACTTCCCTTCCATGAACATGTTGGAAATGGTGAGCATCATGCCCGTCACACACACGGCGAACAGCAGGATCAGGGGCATCATGTCGTTGTCGAAACGCTGGGTGGTCAGTTCGGCCTCGTCTTTCATGCGGCGACCCACTGCCAGGGTGATGCCGATCAGGCACAGCACCGCAGAGATGTTCAGCATGTGGAAGTACAGCCAGCCCACCACACTGCGGGCAGCAAAGGCCGTGAAGGTCAGGTCGAAACCGAACAGCACCATGTAGTAGTGGTCGGGTCTTTCTGGGAGACTGGCAAAGTGCAGCCAGCCGAAGGTGAGGGGGAAGGTGACGGCAATGGCGAGCAGGCACCCCCAGAAGATGAACTGGTGGGCAGCCCAGCGGCCTCTGGAACGCTGGCGGATGAATCGTTGCTCCAGCAGTTTCTCCCAGGCCAGCACGAAGAACATCAGGGTGTTTTTGATGCGCTTTCCGGGTTCCCAGAACAGCTGCCAGCCCCTTTTCCAGTACAGTTTGGTGGCTGGACGCTGGAGCCACACGGCGTAGCGGTACACCACACCAAACAGGGCGAAAACCGTACTGAAGCAGTATCCTGCGAGTGCCCCATCGAAACTTTTCAGGCGGTTGGAGCCCACGAAGATCAGGACGCACAGCACCACAGAAAACACCAGACCCACCATCACCCCTTTGCGATCCAGGGTGACGTCCATCATGGGGACCTGGATGGGCAGGGATTCTTTGTTATTCAGGCTGGGGTTTTGCATGCTGCACCTCCTGCAGGTTTTCCACAACAGCGACCAGTTCACGCATGTCGGTGACGAGCTGTTCCCGGCCATCGGGGAGGGCTTTGACCCGGCCCTGCCAGATGCCTGTTTCGGCGCGCCACATCACCACCACATAGGTGGGTTTGGTATGTGATTTCGTTCTCGAAGGTGAACTCATGCAGGTATGATGCGACACGCCACTTACAGCCCACTTACAGCTTTTCGGCGGGTGAATTTTGTCCTTCATTTCCCGGGAAGATCAGGAAAATTGCCGCCCCTGATGAAGAAAGCCCTTCTTGTTCCTGAGTCATGGGGGACCAGATGACAGCCTCCACTTACAGAAAAACCTGCGTTCAGAAATCCATGAGACAGCGGAGCAACCGGGCATTCCTGGGCTGGTACGAGATGGTCCTTGCTGGGCATGAAAACCCACATGCTGGAGGGCAGTGGGACAATATAATGGATCCATGGCAAATGAGACCGAAAAAACACCTGATCCCAAAGGGTTTGATTTTGGTCTGTTCCAGTGATTTACGGCTTTTTTCATCCCGATTCAGCTGTTGGGGCAATGTCTCGTTTCCATCTCACCCAGTTCCTCCTGGCATTTGCACTGTGGTATTTGATCCTGTCTCTGGTTCGGTGGATTGGCCGTCATCGAAACTCCAGGAAATGGTCTTTCTGGAGGTTCAGGCCAGCGCACCATCGCATGACAGATGATCTGAGCCATTTGCATCAGGCCTTACAGATGGATCGAGGATCAATCCTCTGAGTGACAGCTCCTGTTCCTGGATGTCCTTGTGATAAATTTGGTGAATGTCCCACGACCCTGAGATGAACGAGAGTCCTGCTGAAACCGCCAGCAGGATTTACAAAAAGTGGAACACCACCACCTGGTTCTTTGGGGTGGGTGCTGTTGCTGCTGTATTCATTGGAAACGATTCTGAGTTTAAAATGGTTGCTTTGTTGACGGTGTTTCTTCTGCTGGGTCTCTTCTTTTACGGCCTCATGGCCTCTGCCAGAATCAAAGCCCACCTGTCCGAGGATGCGTTTGAACTGGTGATCAGAAGATACGGCTGGATCCTTGGACAGACGCCTTGATGTGGTGCCCCTTTCTGGACGCAACCCGGCTGACAAATTCATGACCCTGAACTTTTTCACGCAAACCCAGGAGGTGAACAGGTGTCAGGCCGCAACCCCCATTCAGGGATTGGTGTCTGAGGAGCCCATCAAACAGGGGCAGACCTGGGTCAACAGAAGCAAAACCAGGCACAGCAAACGATATTTCTTTTCTCAGACATCATTGTTCAGGGCTTGATTTCTGCTTTTTGTGTGGAACCTGTGCAGCTCGTGCATCAGGCCCCGGTTCTGCTGGTACAGGGCCAGAAAGTGAGGGTAGAGCTCACTGTAGATCTGGTGGTTGTGGGCACCGGGCTTCAGCACCTCGCGGGGTCTGGACCAGGCTTTCAGGTCTGTCATGTTGAGGTGTCCGCTGGCAAGTCCTGCCAGGAAGGCATTCCCGTAACTCGCTCCGACCGTCACCTCTGGAAGCACCTGCTCCATGTTGCACACGTCACTGACGATCTGGGGCCACATGCGGCTCTGGGCTCCCCCACCCACCGCCACGACGCGGTTGATGTCGGCACCCAGGTCCCGAAAGGTCTCCAGGTTGTGACGGATGCCAAAGGCGACCCCTTCCAGGGTGGCCCGGAACAGGTGGGCACGGGTGTGGGAGAGGTTCAGTCCAGCAAAAATGCCACTCGCCCGGGGGTCATTGATGGGGGTGCGTTCTCCACTGAAGTAAGGCAGCACCAGCAAACCTGCTGAGCCTGGTGGAACAAAGGTGGCTTCATGGAAGAGGGTGGAAAAACTGCTGCCCCCTGCCAGTTGCTCCCTGAACCACCCGGTCAGGGCTCCGGTGGTTGCCATGCCGGCAGCCAGATTCAACTGTCCTTTGAAGGCCCCTCCCACCGTCCAGACCCTTGGATCAGGGGTTGGCGTGTCCTGCACCAGAATGAAAAAGGTGGTGCTCCCGTACATCACCATCAGGTCCCCGGGTTCGGCCACACCCACACTGAGGGCTTCGCTGAGGGCATCAACTGCACCCACTGTGACGGGGGTTCCCTCTCTCAGACCAGTGATCCGGGCAGCTTCCGGGGTCACAGATCCAGCGATCTCATCACTCCAGCCCAGTTCGGGCAGCATGGAGAGGTCACAGAAGTGCCCGGCGTAACGCCCACTCCACTCCAGGGTCTCACCGTCCATCAGGGGCATGTAATGGCTTGCCGTATGGCGGTCCATCACATGCCTTGAGGTGAGTTTGAAGACCAGATAACTGCTGGCGGTGGTCAGTTTTGCTGTTCTGGACCAGATTTCAGGTTCATGCTTGCGCAGCCATTTGATCTTGGGTCCAATCGCCTGGGAGGTGAAGTGCATCTTGCTGAAGCTGTAAATTGCATCTTCTCCCAGCAATGCGTTCAGTTCTCTAATTTCTTCGGTGGCCCGGGTGTCCACACCATAGAGGATTCCAGGCCTCAGGGGGTTTCCCTGTGCATCCAGTGGAAGCAGGCAGGGCCCAATCGCACTGACGGCCATCCCAACCACATTTTCACCCGTGTATGGGGAACCGTCCAGCAGGTTTCTGCAGACCTGCACCACGTCCTTCCACCAGACCTCATCGGCGTCCTGCTCTGCCCATCCCGGCTGGGGGTGACTGACCCCGTGTTCCACCACATGGGTCTTCAAGAGGGTGCCCTGGAGGTCGGTCAGGACGCCTTTGGTGCTTGAAGTGCCGACATCAATGCCCAGCAACAGTTCTGTCATGTGCTTCCATTCTTTCAAAAAAGAAGTCCCACCCTGGAAGGTGGGACTGAAATTGGGTTTCCAGATTTCTGCCCCCAGGGAACCAGGTCACCAGATGGTGTAACCTCCATCCACCGTCAGGACACTGCCCGTCACGTAACTGCTCGCCCTTGAGGCCAGGTAGACCACCGAAGGACCGATTTCTTCGGGCTCAGCGAGGCGGCCCATCGGGATGGTTTCCAGCCAGACTTTGCGCCACTCCTCGGTTTCCATGCCTTTTTTGGTCAGGGGGGTCGCCACGTAACCGGGGGCAATGGCGTTGACCCTGACCCCTCTGGAAGCCCACTCTCCTGCAAGGGATCGGGTCAGCATGATCACTCCAGCTTTACTGGTGTTGTAGGCGGCCTGGGGCTGCGGATGGTTGGAGATGATGCCACTCATGCTGGCCAGGTTGATGATGCTGCCTGATCCGCGCTCCAGCATGTGTGGCGCAATGGCACGGCAGCAGGAGAAAACCCCATCGAGATTGACTTTCATGATCAGGTCCCACTCACTGTCCGTGGTTTCTTCTGCGGGGGTGTTGCGGACAATGCCTGCATTGTTGACCAGCACATCCACCTGTCCTGCTTCCACTGTGATCTGCTGGAACACCGCACTGACCTGAGTGGAGTCTGTCACGTTGAGCCCCTTGAACCGGGCACCCAGACGGCCTGCTGCTTCCTGCCCGACCTCCTGGTTCTGGTCCACGATGTACACGGTGGCTCCATGCTGGATCAGCTCCTGGCTGATTGCATACCCGATGCCCTGGGCACCTCCGGTGACAATGCAGACCTTTCCAGTGAGGTCAAAAGCATTCACTTCAGCACCCCTGCCAGCACTTCACCGGGCGACACGATGGCCTTGATGGACTCTGGTCTGGCGGTGATCTTTTGCCCGATGGCCTCATGCAGTTGACCCAGGGGCAGCGTGTCGGTGATCAGTTCCCGGGTCCTCACCTGCCCACTGCGCATCCACTTCAAGGCCAGAGGAATCGTCGCATTCAGGGAAAAACTCCCCAGCACGGTCAGGTCACGCCTGAAGATCTCGTAAGGACTCACCTCGATCCTCGCATCTTCAGGAGCCACGCCAAACACCAGAATCTTCCCTCCCGCAATTGCCTGATCGATCATTCCCTGCTGCACCCTCGGGACGCCAGTGGCCTCGGTCACCACATCAAAGCCATGAGGGTACAGGTCCCTGAGCTGCCCACCTGTTTCTGCAGTGGCCTGCAGCACATGTTTTGCCCCGAGTTTTCTTGCAAGTTCGAGTCGGGCAGGCTGCGGGTCCACCACGGCAATCTCGCTGACGCCAGAAGCCAGCAGGGCCTGCATCAGCAGGAGGCCAATCCCTCCAGCCCCATAAAGCAAGGCTGTAGAGCCAGGTTCGGGCCTGAGTCGGGTGATGCCCCAGGCGACACAACCGAGTGGTTCAGCGAACACCGCAACCTCGGGGTCCAGGTCACTGGCGTCATACACCACGCTTGATGGGGCCACCACGTACTCTGCGAACCCTCCAGCACGGGTCACCCCGATGGCTTCGTAGTGCAGGCACTGGTGACGCATGCCTTTCTGGCACATGATGCAGGTCCCACAGTTCAGGTCGGGGTCCAGCACCACACGCTGCCCTTCCGTGAATCCCCTGGCATTTCTGCCCAGGGCCACCACCCGGCCCACAATTTCGTGACCGGGAATGAGGGGGAGTTTCGCCTGAAAGTGACCTTCGAGCAGGTGGGCGTCTGTCCCACACACGCCAGCGAGCTCCACCTGGATCAGGACATCGTCCTGACCCACTTCGGGAATGCTGACTTCCTGATGTTCAATGGTGTGGGGAGCGGTGATCAGGGCGGCATGCATGGTTTGACGGGTGCGCAGTGTCATTTGACGGCTCCAAAGGTGAGACCGCGAATCAGCTGCTTCTGGGCAAACCAGCCGAATATCATCACGGGGGCAATGGTGAGGGTGGCCGCAGCAGACATCTGAGCCCAGAAGAGTCCTTCAGAGGTCTTGAACGAACTGATGTACACCGACAGTGGAGAGGCGTCACTGGAGGTGAGATTGAGGGCAAAGAACACCTCGTTCCAGGCAAAAATCACGCACAACAGTGCTGTGGAGGCAATTCCTGGAAGGGCCAG
>NZ_BJXB01000038.1 GCF_007990775.1 Deinococcus cellulosilyticus NBRC 106333 = KACC 11606
TCACACCTTGAGCCTGAGCAGTGCTCAACCCTGCGGCAAGAGCGGCACTGAGCATCCAGACGATACCTTTTTTCGACATTTTTTCCCCTTTCCTTTCCATCCAAGCCAGCAAAACAGACCACTTTCGCAGTCAGGCAAATTGTGTTTTGGGCTAATCCCACTTTATGAATCATTACTTGGGAAATCAAACCAAAAGAATCGCAATTTCAGGATTAACTTTTGCAGATTTTGCGGCTAAACATGCTATACTTTTGACAGAATCAGCAAAAGTTTGGTGTATCGGGAGGGAAGATTGGTGTATACCCTGGAGTGGAATCGCAGAAACAGTATGAAGCTCTCGGACGAAGAACAAAAAGTTTTACAGACCGTGCTCTGGTATGGTCCGCTGAGCAAGCAGCAACTTGCCTGGCACACCCACCTTTCCAGAAGCAAAGTGGGGCAGGTCCTTGAAGACCTCGCCTCCGGGGGCTGGATTGTGGACATCGGGCAGCAGGAGTCCAGTGGGGGCCGCAAGGCCAACCTCTACTCCCTGAATGCCGGACTGGGGTACCTGATTGGCATTGATCTGGGGGTCAGTGAAGTCAAGATTGCCCTGACCGACACGGCCCTCAATGTGATCGGCATTCACACGCATCCCATCGAGACCCGGGCTGGCGCCGGAGTGGTGATGGCGACTGTGGCCCGCCTGATCGATGACCTCCTGAAGCAGCACGACATCAAACCCGAACGCCTGATGAGCCTCGCCATGGGGGTCCCAAGTCCCATCGAAAGGGGCACCGGGCTGCTGGTCAGTCCACCCGTGATGCCCAACTGGGAAGGCTTTTCCATCCAGGAGTACTTCGTGCACCGTCTGGCCGTCCCGGTGCCGGTTTACGTGGACAACGACACCAACCTGATGGCCCTCGGAGAACTGTGGAACGCCCGCCGCAACAATGAGGGAGAAAAATTCGACAGCTTCATGGTGCTGAAACTCTCCACCGGAATCGGGGCAGGCATCGTGATTGCCGGGAACATCTACCGGGGTGCTTTTGGTGGGGCAGGCGAAATCGGGCACATTCCCCTTGATCCCGAAGGACCACGCTGCAACTGCGGACAGACCGGATGCCTGGAGGTGATGGCCGGAGCCCGGGCCATTCTGCGCTCTGCCACCGAAGCAGGACAGCGCGGACAGAGCGAATTTTTCGCCCAGGTCTTGAGGGAACGGGACCACGTCACCGTGACCGACGTTTCACAGGCCGCGAGTGAGGGGGACAGCGCAGCAAATGCCATCATCCAGGCCGCAGGTCTGAAAATCGGGCAGGTGCTCGCTGGATTGACCAACGTGCTGTGTCCTTCTCACATCCTGATCGGTGGAGAGCTTGCCCATATTGGTCCTTTGATGCTGGCCGGAATTCGCCAGAGCGTTTACGGACGGGCCATGCCCCTCGCCACCCGCAAGCTCATTGTGGATTACACCCGTCTGGGCGACCATGCAGGCCTGATGGGCAGCCTGGCTTTTGCCCTGCTCTCCTACCTCGGTCAGGAGTGAATCAGTCCGGGTGGGGTGCAATCCCCACATGCAGCACGTAAGCCTCTCCCTCCCCACTTTCACCAAGCACCGAGACCTCCTGCAGGATGTCCATCATGCGCTGCTGAAAAAGCCTGGCCTGGGCATGGGACATGTGGGCGGTGATCCAGCCACTGAACAGAGCCGGGCGACTGGCATCTGACATGAAGAGGTCATCATCCTGTCTGTGCAGGGTGGTGAAGTGGTAGCGGATGGCCCCGGTGTCCTCTCTGGACAGCAGGATGCCCCACTGCTGCTCCTGGGTTTCCCGAACCCTGGCAATCCCCTGCAGCAAGCGGTCATGCTGTGGACGTTCCTGTTCCCGCAGCATCTCCTCGTAGGTGCCTGCGCGGGTCATCCGGAAAGGCACAAAAAATTCCTCTGCAGTGGCCCGGTAATGCTTGATGGGGCGTCCCCGACGCTGCTCAATGCGTGTGATTTCCACCAGACCCAGGGCCAGCATGCGCTCCAGCCAGTAAAACAGGCCACTCATGCTGATCTGCAGGGTTTCGGCAGCGTCTTTCAGGGAGCATTCCTGGCCCAGAAAAGGCTCGATGTACCTTGCCGATCCGGGCTGCGTGAGGAACGCTGCTGCCTCGGGATCACGGACCTCCCTGCGTGACTTGTTCAAAACCACAGATTCCATTTGAAGTAGCATAACCTCCAGACTGGGTTCATGGAAACCCTCACCCGCAACACCCTGCACAAAACCACCCGGCAGGACCTCCTCTCCAGACTGGCCGATGCATTCAGAGACACCTACGTGTACCCCGAAACCGGCCTCCTGCTGCACGACACCCTCCAGATGTGGCGCGAGGAGGAAACCCCTGAAGATCAGGACACTGCTGCGTGGTGCAAAGGGCTGACCCGCAGGTTGAGGGCACTGGTCCCGGACCTGCACCTGAACGTGTTCCCCCGGACGGTGGAAGAAACACGCGGGCAGGCCGTGCATCAGGGGGTACAGAAATTCGAGTACCTGGCTGGAAATGTCGCTTATGTGGATCTGCGGGGCTTCTTTGAGCCCGAAAGTGCCGTCCCCATGCTTGACGCCGTGATGACCCTGGCAAGGCCCGCAAAAGGGCTGATCATTGACCTGCGCAAAAACGGTGGGGGTAGTGGAGAAACCGTGGCCTACCTGTGCAGCCACCTGCTTGCTGCCCGCACCCACCTGCAATCCTTCACCGAAAGGGGCAGCGACTTCAAGCGCCAGAGCTGGACCCTGCCCTACCTCCCCCACCGGGACACCGAGAAACCCGTGGTGGTCCTGATCAGCAAACACACCGGATCTGCTGCAGAGGAATTCGCCTACAACCTCAAAGCCCTGAAACGCGCCACCCTGATCGGAGAAACCACCGCCGGAGCAGCCCACACCGTCAACATCATCTCCCTTAATGATGAAGTGGGCGCATTCATCCCCACCGGGCACCCCATCAGCCCTTACACCGAAGGCCACTGGGAAGGGGTGGGCGTGACGCCCGACATCGAAGTGAAAAGCGAAGAGGCCCTTGAGAAAGCCCTCGAACACCTGCAGAGCCTTCCCTGATCACACCCTCCTGAGGGGTTCGGTCAGGCAAGTTCCCTGCAGCTTCTCCAGCAATTCAAAAAACACCCCATCGAACAGTGGATTCGTCCAGGCCGGAGACTGCACCAGCAGTACGGCCTGGACCTGCTGTGGATCGGGAAGTGGGCCACCCCGTTCCAGATGGATGCGCTCCCGCTCCTCTGCTGAAAAATGGGGCTCCACTTCCTGCCAGGTGCGCTCCAGATCAAACCCCTCCGTCACCCGCACATCCTCGTGCCACGCTGGATAAATGCAGGTGTAATCCAGAATTTTCCCCCTCCTGATGCCCAGGCCTGCCCAGTTTCCAGGACGCACCTGCTCCGGGTCCCCACTCAGGGAGAAGAGATCATGATGCGAATCCACATTGACCACCCTGCCCGCCTCAAACCTGGCAAGCCATTCCCAGGCACTGTCATGGCTGAGGGCCGCAAAGACAGGTTTCCCGGAGTACTGCAGCAGCTCAAGCGGATCACCATACAGCGGAAAATCCTGCTGCAACACCTCCAGCCCTCCTCCACGCTTGCGGGCCAGATCCCACCACCGCTCTGCACGGTGGTACTCCAGATCAGGGGTACCCCAGAAAGGGCTGTCAAACACATGCTCAACCATTCCGGCGTAATGGTCCCAGTCGATGCTCAGCAAAACAGGTGAAGCCCGTTTGGTGTTCACAGTTTACAGTTCACAGTTTACGGGCCTGAATTTCAATCCCCGCTTGCTGTTTCATCCGGGATGTGCTGACGGCTGATGGCTGACCGCTGATCGCTGTAAAATACTCCCATTATGCCGCTCAAACCCGTACACCGTGGATGGGACCCGAGGCACTGGGTCTCCCTCTCCCCTTTTGGCATCGGGCACGTGAAGCCCAACAATTTTTATGAGGTGTTCCGTGCATTTTCCGAGAACCGGGACCAGCTGAATTACGCCTACAAGATCCTCAATGAGGGGGTGTGTGACGGGTGCGCCCTGGGAACCACCGGGATGCGGGACTGGACCATCAAGGGCATTCACCTGTGCAACATCCGCCTGAGGCTCCTGAGGCTGAACACCATGCCTGCCCTGAATCCCGAGGTGCTGCAGGACATCTCGAAACTCAGTCAGAAGAGCTCTGCGGACCTGCGGGAACTTGGGCGCATTCCATTTCCCTTGCTCAGGCGCAAGGGGGACAACCATTTTTCCAGAATCAGCTGGGAAGACGCTCTGGAGCACATCAGTGTGCGGATTCGCTCAACAGAACCAGAGAAACTGGGCGTGTACGTCACCAGTCGCGGCATTCCCAACGAGACCTACTATGTGGTGCAGAAGGCCGTGCGGGCGATGGGCAGCAACAACATCGACAATGCAGCACGCATCTGTCATTCGCCCAGCACGGTGGCCCTGAAGGAAGCCATCGGGGTGGGGGCAACCACCTGCAGCTACAAGGACATGATCGGGACGGATGTGATTGTTTTTGTGGGCTCCAACCCTGCAGTGAACCAGCCCGTGATGATGAAGTACCTGTACTACGCCAAGAAAGCCGGCACGAAGATCATCATGGTGAACCCCTACCGCGAGCCCGCGATGGACAAATACTGGATTCCGAGCGATCCAGAGAGTGCCCTCTTCGGAACCCGCGTGACCGACACCTTCTACCAGGTGCTCCCTGGAGGAGACATCGCCTTCCTGAGTGGCACTTTGAGGCACATCATCGAGCACAACTGGCTGGACAATGCTTTCATTCAGGACCACACCACCGGGTTTGAAGAGGTGAAACAACGGGTCCTGTCCACCCCCTGGGAGGACTTCGAGAAAAGCAGTGGCCTGACCCGCACCGACATGCTGGAATTTGCCCTTTCGCTCTTCAAGGCGCAGCGTGGCATTCTGGTGTGGAGCATGGGCGTCACCCAGAACACCCGGGGTGAAGACACCGTGCATGCAGTGGTCAATCTGGCCCTCTCCAGAGGCTTCCTGGGACAGGAGGGCAGCGGCCTGATGCCCATCCGGGGTCACTCCGGCGTGCAGGGAGGTGCAGAGATGGGAGCTTATGCCAATGTTTTGCCTGGCGGCATCCCGGCAACCTCCGAAAACCTGGCTTCCCTCAGTGAGAAATGGCACTTTGAGGTGCCTGTATCTTCTGGCCTCAATGCCCCCGAGATGCTGGAGCAGGGCATGGATGTGCTGTGGAGCATCGGAGGCAACTTTCTGGAGGTGCTTCCCGATCCTGAAGGGGTGAGGGCACTTCTCAGCAAGGTGCCACTGCGCATCCATCAGGACATCTTCCTGACCTCCCAGATGCTGGTGGAGGGAGATGAGGTGCTGATTCTTCCAGCCACCACCCGCTATGAGATCCCCGGAGGGGTCACCGAGACGTCCACCGAACGCCGGGTGATTTTCAGTCCGGAAATCGAAGGGCCCCGCATCGAGGAGGCCCGCTGGGAAGGCCGGGTGTTTCTGGATGTCGCAAAACAGGTGCGGCCTGAACTTGCAGAACAGCTGACCTACACCCACATGGGAGCCCTCCGGGAAGAAATTGCCCGGGTGATCCCCATGTACAGCGGCATCGAAAACCTCAGGTCCAGAGGGGACGCCTTCCAGTACGGCGGAAGCATGCTGTGCAGAGGGGGAAGCTGCCCCACCCCGGATGGCAAGGCCCACTTCAAGGCCATTGGGCTCCCAGAACGCAACCTCCCTGAAGGGGCGTTCTCGCTGGTGACCCGCAGGGGGAAGCAGTTCAACAGCATGGTGCACGAGCACATCGACCCGGTGAACAAGGCCCCCAGAGAGGCCATCTTCATCAGCCATCTGGACGCCGAACAGCTTGGCCTGAAAAAAGGCGACCCGGTGCGGGTGCACAACACGCATGGCGAAATGCTGGGCACCGTTTTCCCCTGCGACCTGAAGCGGGGAAGCCTGCAGGTGCACTGGCCCGAAGGCAATGTGCTGCTTGATCCCAGCAAGCATTCGCCAAAAGCCCGCATTCCTGCCTACAAGGAGTCCTTTGCCTTCCTCGAAAAGCGTGCGTGAAGTTCAGGTTCGGTCCTACACCGGTCAGCAGGTCAGCAAAACCGATCTGCTGACGGTGGAAGAACCCCTGGAAATCCAGCTGTGTTTCGAAGATCAGGTGCGCACGGTGGCCATCACCATGCGCACACCAGGGCAGGATGTGGAACTTGCAGCAGGATTTCTGTTCAGTGAAGGCCTCCTTTCAGGGCCAGAGCAGATCCTCAGGATCGAGCATTTCACCCCATCAGGCGCAATTCCCACCGAGAACACCCTGCGGGTCACCCTCAGCACCCCTCTTCCAGATTTCTCGGGTCTGGAGCGGCACTTTTTCACCAGCAGTGCCTGTGGTGTGTGCGGACGGAACAGTTTTGAAAACCTGGGGCTGCGCACAGGACCCGTGCTCTCTGAGGTGCAGTTCACCCCTGAGCAGATTCTGGCTCTGCTGCCCCAGATGCGACAGGCCCAGACCACTTTCAGGCTCACTGGAGGCATCCATGCCAGTGCCCTTTTTGATCCGCAGGGAAAGCTGCTGGACCTCATGGAAGATGTGGGCAGGCACAACGCCCTGGACAAACTGCTGGGCAAACCCTTTCTGGCAGGTCGGCTTCCAGCCCACGATCACCTGCTGCTGACCAGCAGCAGGTTGAGTTTCGAACTGGTGCAGAAAACCATCACCGCTGGAATCCCTGTGCTGTGCGGCCTTTCCGCCCCCAGCAGTCTTGCCGTCGAGCTGGCAGAAGCCTTCAACGTCACATTGATTGGGTTTCTCAGGGAAGGCAGTTTCAATGTGTATTCGGGCTTTGATCGGCTGGAAGAGGTTTAACCCTCATACACCGGAAGCTGAACCACCGCCGTGGTCCCTTTGCCGAGTTCACTTTCCAGCCAGATTTTGCCTTTGTGGCTTTCCACAATCCATTTGGCAATCGGGAGACCCAGTCCGGTTCCTCCAGGGTCTTCTCCACGGGTTCTGGAACGGTCCGCACGGAAAAAACGCTCGAAGACACGGGGTAGGTCCTCTTCGGAGATGCCGTATCCCGTGTCCATCACGCGCATCTCGGCGCACTTTTCCTGTCTGCTCAGGGAAACCGAGACCGTTCCTCCCTCCGGGGTGTACTTGAGGGCGTTTTCCAGCAGGATCAAGAGGAGTTGTTTCAGGCGGTCCTGGTCCCCCATGATCTGCAGGGGTTCCACTTCTCCGAGCAGCATGTGGTGGAATGGCACCACCCGGCTGAGGTCACGCCACACATCCACAATCACCTGATCGAGTTGCACTTCCTCTTCCCGCAGGGTGGCTCCGCTGTCCCCTCTGGCGAGTTGCAGCATGTCATTGACCAGTCGTCCCAGGCGGTTGGATTCGCGCTGCACGTCACCCAGAATGTCCAGTTTCTCATCGTCTGGAATGTTGGGGTAGCGCATGAAAATGTCGATGTTCCCCTGAATGGCCGTCAGAGGGGTGCGCAGTTCGTGGGCGGCATCGGCAATGAAGCGCTTCTGGGCCTCACTGAGCTCCCGCAGGCGTTTTTCGCTGTCCCGCAGCGCAGTCTCGGCCTGAATGCGGGCGGTGATGTCCAGAATGACTCCGGTGATTCGGTAGGCCATGCCTTCGGGGGTGTAGTCGTAACGGCCCCGGGACATCAGCCAGCGTTCCTGCCCCTCCTGGGTCCTCACCCGGAAGGATTTCTCGAAAGGCTGCTGGTTGTCTCTGGAGTGGGCCAGGGCCTCACCCACTCCTTCCACGTCCTCGGGATGAACCAGCCTGTTGAACCCCTCAATGCGTCCATTGAAGTCTTCCAGGGTGGTGCCCATCAGGAAGGCGGTCTGCTCGTCCCACAGGACCTGACTGGAAATCAGGTCCCATTCCCAGACGCCCACCTCTGCGGCCTGCAACGCCTCAGCCATGCGCTGCTGCAACTCCTGGCTGAGGGTCTGCGCGGCTTCCAGACCATGCTCGGCACGGATCATCCGGGAGAGTTCCGCCATGCGTTCCAGAGGGGTCAGGAACTGTGATCCTTCGCGGGTCACCTCCCGGGCGGTCAGCAGGATTCTGTGGTTCTGGAACACCTGCCAGGAGAGGTCCACAATCAGGGCGGACTGGTCCTGGCGCACAAAGACATATTCCCTGCCTCCAGCGAAGCAGGGCTGTCTGGAAAAAGCTTCCCTCAAAACACTTTCTTCAATCACGCAGAGGTCCAGCAGGGTCAGGGTCTTCCACTGGCCCTCGGTGTATCCATAAGCCCGGATTGCGGCCTGATTGGCCGCCAGGATCTTCAGGGACACGGCATCGACCAGCCACATGCCCAAAGGGTGGTGCTGAAACAGGGTGTCAAATGAAAATTCCGGCAAGCTGTCAATCATGGTGGGGTCAAACATTCTGGCCTTCTCTGCAAGATGGAATGGGGCTCGGAAAGGACATGTGCTTCTGATGCAAGTCTAACCAGCAAAACTGGAATGGAGCTGAAGAAACTTCATGTCTTTTTCATTTTGCGAACAACAGAGACAGGTAAAAAAACACTTTCTGATACGGGAATTCCCAGGGTTGCCACTCGCTGGCAAATCCGTCCCATTCATTTTTCGCCAGAAGCCGGGCAGTCTCAGGCGTGAAAGTTCTGACGCTTCTTGCAACGGGTCCAGAGGAAGCATTCCATGCAAAAGCCCTCCCCTGCAAGAGGAGGGCCTGGCACCTGAAAGCTCAGGGCACCATATGACGAACCATCTCCCGGGCATAGCGGATGCAGTCAGGAATCCCGACCCCTCCATAGCTGCTGCCAATCAGTCTGATGGTGTCTGGCAGGCTGTTCTGGATGTTTTTCACCCGCTCGATGTGTCCAACTTTGTACATCGGGTTGTTCTCCAGCCAGTTGTAAACCCGCCAGAACAGCGGGTTTCCCTGGATGCCCAGAATGGGACGCAGGGCATTCAGGCCCATCTCTGCGATTTCAGGGCTGTGCATCTCTGGGATGTGTGGGTTGCGGTGGCCTCCCAGGTAAGCCCGGATGAGCACCTGTTTTTCTGGCGCACGGCCTTCAAATTTGCTGGAGTGGATGGTGCCTGCCAGCAGTGGAGTCGGCTCTGTCCCAGAGACGATGAACCCATATGTGGACACATCAAATTCGATCTGGTCCCGGTTGAAACCAAACACAGCCACAGCGGAACTGTTGGTTTCCAGTTCATTCATCAATTCTGCCGTTTCAGGGAAGTTCTCTTGCAAGAAGGCTTTGCTGGTGGCTGCGGGGGTCGCAAGGATCACCTGACTGGCCTCAATGACCTCACCCTCTTCCAGGTAGACCCGATGCTCCCGGTCCACCTTCACCACGTTTCCACCCAGGCGGATGTGCTCGTGGAGTTCGGTGTAGAGGCGCTCGATCAGGCTGCCCATGCCGTTTTTCAGGGAGTAGAAGATGGGCTTTGTCTGGGGGTTTTTGCGGTTGTTTTCCCGCACACCCCTGATCACGCTGCCGTACTCCTGCTCCATTTTCAGGTATTGCGGAAACGCTGCCTGCATGCTGAGTTTCTCGGGGTTGGAAACGTAGATTCCGCCCAGCATGGGTTCTGCAATGGTGGTGGTCGCTTCAGGCCCAAACCTGCGGGTGATGAAGGAGGCCAGACTCTCGTCTCCCCCACCCTGTCTGGGAGGAATGAATTGCTCCTCCAGCAGGCGCTTCTTGCCTTCTTCGGAGAGCAGGTTGGAGGCCAGAAACTCTTCATCGTCGAGGGGGGCAATCAGCTTGAAGCTCGGGGGAATGCGGTTGAGTTTCCCTTCCCTGAGCAAATACGTTTTTTTGTTCTCTGGCAGGGTGGTGATCAGGTCGTCTTCCATCCCGAGTTCGCGGGCAAGCTGTTCTGCATGAGGCTTCTGGGTGATGAAGGCATCTGCGGCCCCCTCAATCAGAAAACCCCGAAAGCGGGCCGTGGTGATCTTGCCTCCAAGACGACCTGATTCTTCCAGCAGCACAAAAGGAATGCCCTTTTGAAAAAGCTCCCAGGCGGCGGAGAGACCTGCAATCCCTCCGCCCACAATCACCACGGGTTTCATCCCAGCAGCCCTTTTGCCTTTTCCTCAATCAGTTCCGCAAGGGTTTCCATGTAGAGGGGATCGGTGTTGAGGCTCGGGGGACGCACCAGGGTCATGCCCATCTCTTTTGCAGCCGCCTGTGCCTTGATGTCGATGTCGTACAGGATTTCCACGTGGTCACTGACAAAGCCAATCACCACGCTGACCACGTTCTTGACCCCTTTTTCGTGCAGGGCCACCACATGGTCTTCAAGTTGTGGTCCGAGCCAGGGTTCAGGGCTGCGGCCTGCAGACTGGTAGGACCAGCTCCACTGGTCTTCTTTCAGGCCTGCCCCCTCTGCAATCAGACGGGCACTTTCAAAAAGCTGGTCCTGATACGGGTCACCCATCTTGATGATGCGCTCTGGGAGGCTGTGGGCACTGAGGACCACATGCACGTCTTCTCCCTCGGGGAACTGGGCAATGCCCTGTTTCACCCGATTGACCATCGCCTGAATGTATTTGGGATGGTTGTGGTAGCTGTCGATGAACTCGAAGTCGATGTGCCCGTGAAACATGTCCAGCCCGGCCTTGACCTTCTGGTGGTACTTGGCCACAGAAAGGCTGCTGTAATGGGGGGCCAGCACGATGGCAACGGCTTTTTTGATGCCTTCATCCAGCATGTCCCGCACGGTTTCCTCGATCCACGGTGCCCAGTGGCGCATCCCCAGGTAAGCTTTGTATTTCACTCCGTTTTTGTTGAGGAGCTCGGTGGCTTTTGCAGCCTGCTCTTTTGTGATGCCCAGCAGAGGACTTTTCCCACCGATGGAGGCATAGTTGTGGGTGATTTCTTCAAGCACTTCGCTGTTGGTGGTGCGGCCATGACGGATGTCGCTCAGGTATCCCGGCAGGTCTTCGAGGGACTCAGGACCACCGTAAGCCATGAAAAGCACACCAATGGTTTCTGTGGTCATACCAGGGCCCCCGTCTGGGTTTTCTCGTGCACAAAGTCAGCGAGCCTTGCAACGTTGTCCACCGGGGTTCCGGGCAGAATTCCGTGCCCCAGGTTGAAAACGTGACCGGGGCGGCCTGCGGCCTCCTGCAGCACACGCTCGGCCTGGAAGGACAGTTCACGCCAGGGGGCTTTCAGGAGCAGGGGATCGAGGTTCCCCTGAATGGCCTGATCGGGTTGCAGTTGCGCCCAGGCGTCTCCGAGGGAAATGCGCCAGTCCACGCCCACCACGTCGCTGCCCATGCTGGCAATCTGGGTCAGCATGGTGGAGGTTCCGGTGGCAAAGTAGATCACGGGCACGCCCGATTTCTTGGCGTTCTGGATCACGTTTTTGGTGTAGGGGTACACAAAGCGCAGGTAGTCGGAGGGGCTCAGGGCACCTGCCCAGGAGTCAAAGATCTGCAGGGCGCTTGCCCCTGCTTTCGCCTGTTCCTGCAGGTAATCCGACAGAATCACCTCGAACTTGGTCATCAGGCGCTTCCAGGCGGCAGGTTCTGAGTACATCAGGCCCTTGGTGCGCTCGTAGTTCTTGCTGCCGCCCCCTTCAATGGCGTAGCTCGCCAGGGTGAAGGGACTGCCCACGAAACCAATCAGGGGAATGCCTCTGGGGGTCAGTTCTGCACTGATCTGCTCGATGGCCTTGAAGGTGTAACCCAGGGTTTCTCTGGTGGGAGGGGTGGCCAGACGGTCCACATCTTTGACCGAGGTGATGGGGTTGTGAATCACGGGTCCCACACCGCCCTGGAAATCCAGGCTGAGACCCATGCCGATCAGGGGCGGCAGGATGTCATTGAAAAGAATCGCAGCATCCAGGTTGAAGGCATTGATGGGCTGCAGGGTGATCTCGGTGGCGATGTCCGGGTCCTGGATGGCCCCAAGCATGGTGGTTTTGGCGCGCAATTCACGGTATTCGGGCATGTAGCGGCCTGCCTGGCGCATGAACCAGACGGGCGTGGCGTCCGTGGCTTCCCGGCGGAGTGCCTTCAAGAAGCGGCTGTTTTTCAGGTTGTTTGACATGGGGCTCCTCAGCTGAAAAGTGACCGAATGGTCACTTTTGTTCACTTATAGTCAAATTCTAAAGGACTCCACAGTGAGAATCCACGCGACAAACGTCCCTGGACTGCAAGGGACGTTACTCTCTGGGGAGCAGACAGCACAGAACAAAAAGAAGAGGCCAGATGTCCTGGCCTCCTGATGGGCAGTGGTTTATTGCAGTTTCAGCTGGAAGGGATGTGGAACAGCCGCACACGCTGCGTCCAGTTTGCTGGCAGGATCATCCAGGAAGGCACGGACCAGACCATCTGCACAGGCTCCGGGCATCATGGTGATTTCCCCGTGGGCTCCGGTGGGGAAGGAAACAAACTGGGCACGGCTGAGGCCTGGAAGCACCTTCTGGGCATACTGGGGAGGGGTCACGGGATCGAGCTCACCGGAGAACATCAAAGTTGGGATGTCGCTCTTCACCACTTCACGGGTCTCTGCAGAAAGGGGGCTCCACTTGTGGCCTTCACAGGCTTTCGCATAGGCGGTCAGCACATCTCCGAAAGAAGCACTCACCACTTTCAGGGGTTTCTCTGCAGGTTGCAGGTCTTCGGGTCTGGCATAGGGAATGAGATCATTGCACCCGAAAGCGGCCTGCATCCCGATGCTGCTCATGCCTGTTGCACTCTGCAGGCTCTGCAGCATCAAAGTGAGCATCTGGGTGTTGCCTCTGTCAATGTCATCAATGATCGCAGGCAGCACAGGAACAAGCTGGGTGGCGTACAGGCCCAGCATCAGGCCACCGCCCAGCATGGCGGCATTCACTGTGACTTCCTGGGCCTCACCGGTCTGGAGATCGGGCACCGGCAGCTTGATGGGATTCTGGTCCAGACGGTCTGCCAGCTTCTCCAGACGCTCGGTCAGGTTGGGGAAGGCTGCATTGCAGGCCTCATCCTGCAGGCAGCGGTTCAGGCTCTTCCTGAGGGCCGCATCCACAGTGCCTTCGCGGTTCTGGATGTAATTGGCATCGGTGGTGACCACGGCATCAAGCACCACCGACCTGAGCAGTTCAGGATGGCGGCGCATCACTTCCTGGGCCAGTCTGGAGCCATAAGAGGCACCATACAGATTCACTTTCTCTGCAGACACCGCTTTTGCCAGCACGGCCACATCATCTGCACTTTCCACAGTGTTGAACGTGCCAAGGTCAATGCCTTCTTTCTCCAGATCTGTGAAGCAGTTGTTCAGTTCGGTGGCCATCACCTGGGTCTGGTCTTTCACCCTTTCCAGGGGGATCTCCTGCAGTTTTTTCAGGATCTGTGGGCAGTCCAGGCTGGGTTTCGATGCCCCCACACCCCGCTGATCAAAGAAAATCAGGTCCCGTTCTGGCGCGATGGCAGCCACCAGATAATTTGCCAGAGGGGCATAGCTGGAGGTTTTCTGCCCAGGGCCTCCGTTCAGGGTGATGATGGGATCTGCTTTGCGGTTTGCAGAGGTGGATTTGTACCAGGCCACATGCAACTGGTAGGTTTTGCCTGCTGGACCCCTGTGTTTTGCAGGGACATCCACATAACCGCAGCTGAGGGTGTGGTCTGTGGCTGCAGGAAGTTCCACCCCGAAAGCACAGGGCGCTTCAGTGAAACCTGCAGCTTTGCTCTGGCTGCTTGCTGCAGCAATGGCAACCGTGAGGGCAACGGCAACCCCAAAATGGCGTTTTTGGAATGAAGTGCTTTTTCTGGACTGTTTTGATGTGTTCATGCTTTCCTCCATGAGATGAAAACAACCAGCTGCAGCAGGATCTGCTGAAGGTGCTGTCAGATGGGTTTTCAGGGACAACAGGCAGGACAGCTTTGACTGTAGCAAGTCAAGCTTCCTTGACATCAAGAGTAAAGCATCCTCAACTTTTTGTCAAGAAAACTTGACATGGGTTTTCCCTGATGGGCCATTGCAGGGTCAGGTCTGGGGCTCAGGTTGCACCAGATGAAACGCCTCGTAATAGGCAAAACCGACCTCAGTGAGGCGGTCAAGTTCATCCAAAAGCCCCTCATCGTAGGTCTTGAAGTTGAAACAACTCTTCCCCTGCATGCGTTTTTTCAGTTCAGGGCTGATGTCTTTCAAAAGGCCTGGCTCCAGATAAACGGGCATCAGGTAAAAACTGACATATTTGCTCTGAATCACTGTGGCACCAAAAAACCCTGCGGACCCATCGTTGTGCGGATCACGCAAACCATAACTCTCTTTGTCCAGGGTAAAAGTGGGGCTCTGGTGCTCGGTCAGGACCCCCTCGTACTTCTGCAGGATCTTTTTCAGGCGATCGTAAATGCGGGGAAAATCTTCAGCAGGCATGGCTCCTCCTTATGCATAAAACATAATATAATCTTCAGGTTTTGCCTAGACCCTGATCTGAAACATTGCAAAAAGTTTTATCAATCAACCATTTCACCTCAAAAAAGTTCCTCCTCAAAAGACCCATGTACAAATGTCAGTTGATCTTTATTCGATGATTGCTTACTATTTCCCAATGGTCTCATTTAAGAAAATCAATCTACTTGTCCTCAGCACACTGGCTTTTTCCATGACCCTGCATGCTCATGCTGAGAAATATCAGTTGACACAAACCCTGAAGACCGGACTCAAAACCACTTATGCAACCTTCAACGGAAAGCAATACTGGATCATTGGACAGCAAGGCAACCAGAAGGGAATTTTCACTTTCGGCAACAAAATGGTGCAGAAAGCTCCTGTGGTGCCTGCAGATGCCATGAACCTCTCTCTGGATTTCACCTCAAAGTACCTTGTTGTGAGAGGCATCAGGCACCTTGAAGTCTTTGATCGAAACTCATGGGCAAAGGTGGCCTCTTTTGAGTCCAAAGGCTTGCTGGTCAACATGGGTTTTATCAGCAAAAACATCATTTTTGAAACCACCCAGAAACCAGGATTTGTCACCCTCTCGGGAGGAGGGGAGCTCTTGATGTTCCGGGAGGACAAAAAAGCCTTTTCAGTGCTCAGCCCAGATGGTTTTGACGTGATTGATTTTGATTCCTCAACCTCGCAGGTGGCTTTGTGGGGCACCTATGCCAACGATGGCAAGATTCTGCATGGCAACATTGACCAGGGACTCAAAAATCTGGACATTGACCTGAGGGTGGAATTTGTTCGTGACATCACCATCCTGGACCCCAACCGCTATCTGGTGTTCGATGACCTGTACCATGTCACAGACAACACCAGAAAACTGGACCAGCGTCTGAAGTCCTCTGGACCCAACGCTTCCCTCAAAATGCCCGGTCATACCATTCAGTGGAAGTCCACAGAAGTGGTGATGTTCGATCCCCAGAAGGACCAGGTGACCCCGATCTACAAAGACAAAACCTTCAGCAAGATGATCACGAATGTCTTCAAGCTGAGTGACACCTCCTTTGCGGTCTCGTTTGATGACGGCACCCTTCAGGAATATGCCCTGAAATAAGAACCCACGCTGGGTGCAGAAACCCGATATATACAAACCTCCAGACATTCCTGCCACAGAGCTTGACCCGATGACATCAGGCAGTTACCATGGCTTTAATGCAGAACTTCGGAAGCCTACTACCTTTGATCGCTGACTCGGCGGGAGTGTAGCGCAGGTTTCCCTGTACCCCTAAAACCCCGACCCCCGAGGCAGCCGTGCACAGGCCCTCGGGGGTTTTCGTTTCCCACACCTCTTAAGGAGAACAGCGATGAGACACATCAAGATTTTTGACACCACCCTCCGTGACGGCGAACAATCTCCCGGCGTGGCCCTCAACCACGCGCAGAAACTTGAAATTGCCCACCAGCTGGCCCGTCTGGGTGTGGACATCATCGAAGCTGGATTTGCCATCTCCTCCCCCGGGGACTTCGAGTGCATCCAGCGCATCGCCCAGGAAGTGCACGGACCTGTGATCTGCTCGCTGGCCCGCCTGAACAAAGCCGACATTGAACGCGCAGCCATGGCCCTGGAGCCCGCCGAGAAGCGCAGAATTCACGTCTTCACCTCTGCCTCCAAAATCCACCTTGAGAAGATGCTCAAGAAAACCCCCGAGCAGATCCTGGACCTCAGCAGGGAAATGATCCAGTTCGCCCTGCAGTTCACCGACGATGTGGAATTCAGTGCCCAGGACGTGATGCGTGCCGATCCCGAATTCGTGTTTCAGCTTTACGCTGCTGCCATTGAGGCCGGGGCCACCACCATCAACATCCCTGACACTGTGGGTTACGGTGCCCCCAACGAGTACGGACGCATCATCCGCACCATTCATGACGATGTGGTCGCGGGGCGCAATGTCGCCATCTCCACCCACTGCCACGATGACCTCGGGATGGCCACCGCCCTGAGCCTCGCCGCCGTGGAAAACGGAGCCACCCAGATCGAATGCACCATCAACGGCATCGGGGAACGGGCCGGAAACACCTCCCTCGAAGAAGTGGTGATGGCGATCCACACCCGCAAGGACTGGTACCACGCCGAAACCCGCATCAACACCCGCGAACTGTACCGCGCCTCCCGTCTTGTGTCCCGCCTGACTGGCATGCCCGTGCAGCCCAACAAGGCCATTGTCGGGGACAATGCCTTCGCCCACGAATCTGGCATTCACCAGGACGGTGTGCTGAAGCACAAGGACACCTATGAGATCATGAACGCCGAACTCGTGGGCCGCGAAGCCGCCGTGATGGTGATGGGCAAGCACTCTGGACGCGCCGCCTTCAGAAAAGCCCTCTCCGACCTCGGGTACGAATTCAGCGACGAGAAGATCAACGCGCTGTTTGCCCGCTTCAAGGACCTTGCAGACCGCAAAGGCCAGATTTACGCCGATGACCTGCGTGCCCTCGTGGAGTCCCGCACCGACGTGCCCCAGACCTTCACCCTCGAAGGATTCCAGATCACCTCGGGCCTGAACATCACCCCTGTGGCCTTCATTCGCCTTGCCACACCCGAAGGCAGCGTGGAAGCCACCGCCCACGGAGATGGACCTGTGGCCGCTGCCTTCACCGCCATCAGCCAGATCACCGGCATCACCCCTGAACTGGACACTTACCGCATTCAGGCCGTTACACGCGGTTCTGAAGCGCTGGGCGAGGTCTCCATCACTGCCCGTTACCAGAACATGCACATCACCGGACAGGGCGTTGCCACCGACGTGGTGGAAGCCTCCGCCCGGGCCTGGATTCGCGTGATCAACCAGATCGTGGCAGGCATGGGCAAAACCAAGGTCGCCACCGACGCCGCCGAGAGCCTGTAAAAGCCTTCAGCGGTCAGCTTTCAGCCATCAGCAGAGCGCGGAATTTCCGCGCTCTTTTTGGAAAAGGAGAGACTTTGATCCTTGAAGTTGCAGTGCTGAACGTGTTGCCAGGACAGACCCAGCCTTTTGAAGCAGCATTCCAGCAAGCCCAGAAGATCATTTCCAGCATGAAAGGTTATCTGGGGCATGAGTTGCAAAAATGCCTGGAGAAAGAAAACCAGTACATTCTGCTGGTCAGGTGGGAAACCCTTGAAGACCACACCGTGGGTTTTCGAGGCAGCCCTGAATATCAGGAATGGCGAAAGCTGCTGCACCATTTTTATGATCCCTTTCCCACAGTGGAGCATTACAGCAGGGTGTTTTGAGTTCAGGATTCCGTCCAAAAAGGGCGAGGCACGCCGTCTTTTGCAAAACGAGGGACCGCATCTTGGTCCCTCTGCCCGCTTGCCCTTACATTGGGTGGTCACAAATGCCTTCTGCCTTCTGAACCGCTCTAGGTCAAAAGCACAATTCAGAAAACCACAAAACGTAAAATAGACACTTACAAGGAGAGGTCTGGTTATGCGTAGCAACACCATCAAATCGGGATTCGAGCGTGCCCCCCACCGCAGCCTCCTGCGCGCCACGGGCGTCATCAAGCGGGACAGCGATTTCGACAAGCCCTTCATCGCCATCTGCAACAGTTACATCGACATCATCCCCGGTCACGTCCACCTGCAGGAGTTCGGACGGGTCGTCAAGGAAGCTGTCCGTGCAGCAGGCGGCATCCCCTTCGAGTTCAACACCATCGGTGTGGATGACGGCATCGCCATGGGTCACAGTGGCATGAAGTACTCTCTGCCCTCCCGTGAACTGATCGCGGACGCCGTGGAAACCGTGGTGCAGGCCCACCAGTTCGATGCCATGATCTGCATTCCCAACTGCGACAAGATCGTGCCTGGCATGCTGATGGGGGCCATGCGTTGCGACATCCCCACCATTTTCATCTCTGGTGGTCCCATGATGCGCGGCCTGACCAAGTCTGGCAAGCGCATTGACCTCGCCAGTGTGTTCGAGGCTGTGGGGTCCTACAAAGCGGGCAAGATGACCGGTGAAGAGCTCACCGAGTACGAGCAGGAAGCCTGCCCCACCTGCGGAAGCTGCTCTGGGATGTTCACCGCGAACAGCATGAACTGCCTGTGTGAAGCCCTCGGGATGGCGTTGCCCGGCAACGGAACCATTCCTGCTGTGGACCCCAACGGTCGCCGCCAGGCCCTCGCAGAGCAGGCCGCCCGTCAGGTGATGGTTTTGCTGGAGCGCAACATCAAACCCACCGACATCGTGACCCAGAAATCCCTGGACAACGCCTTTGCCCTCGACATGGCCATGGGCGGCAGCACCAACACCATTCTGCACACCATTGCCATTGCCCACGAAGTGGGTGTGGAGTACCCCCTCTCTCGCCTGAACGAGGTTTCCAACCGGGTCGCAAACCTGTGCAAAATTGCTCCGAGCAGCAATTACCACATCCAGGATCTGGATGAAGTGGGCGGTGTCTCTGTCATCCTGAAAGAGCTCTTCAAGCACGACATGCTGCACAGAGACTGCATCACCGTCACCGGAAACACCCTCGAAGAGAACGTCAAAGACGCTGCCGAGCCCGATGGTGAAGTGGTGCGTCCGCTGGAGAACGCCTACAGCAAGACCGGGGGCCTGCGCATGCTGTTCGGAAACCTTGCACCTGAGGGTGGTGTGGTGAAATACGCCGGGGTGGTGCCCAGCATGCGCCAGTTCGAAGGAGAAGCCATCTGCTATGACAGCATGGAAGACGCCAACGAAGGCATCCTGGGCGGCAAGGTCAAGAGTGGTCATGTGGTGGTCATCCGCTACGAAGGCCCCAAAGGGGGTCCCGGCATGCAGGAAATGCTCTCCCCCACCGCCAACATCCAGGGCATGGGACTCGGTGAGACCGTGCTGCTCCTCACCGATGGTCGCTTCTCCGGGGCCACCCGTGGGGGGTCCATCGGGCACATCTCTCCTGAAGCTGCAGCAGGTGGCCCCATTGCCTTTGTGCGGGATGGGGACCGCATCAAAGTGGACATGGATGCTGGAACGCTGGACGTGCTGGTGAGTGCCGAAGAGCTCGAAGCCCGCAAGAAGGACTGGAAACCCGTCATCAAGGAGATCCCTGGCAAGTGGCTGAAGCGTTACGCCAAACTGGTCACCAGTGGATCTCAGGGTGCCGTACTCGTCGATTAAACCTCACACCCCTCACCTCGCTTCAAAATCCTCTCCCGGCCGGGAGAGGATTTTTTGTGGGCCTTTGCAGCAAAAAGCCCTCTCCCAGTCGGGAGAGGGCCAAACTTCCTGGTGAGGGTCAGACGTACAACTGGTACACCACAACGCTGGTGATCAGCAGACCAGCGATCAGGGCCAGCACTTTGACGGGATCGTAGAAATTCATGGTGCCCTGAATGCAGCGCACCGAATAGTACAGAGAGATCCCCAGAAACACGAAGGTCAAGTACATGCTGGCCACCTGGAGGTAACCGAAGGAGAAGAAGGCGACACTGGAGATGGTGAAGCCCAGCAGCATCGGGGCCATGAAGAGGGCGTGGGTGTAGGCGAGTTCGTGCCAGGTGGCTTCTCCGCCCATTGGGCGGCCCAGCAGGAATGCAAGGCCCCAGAACCCGAAATAGTACACCAGCGCAATGAGCAGGTGCTGGACGGCTCCTGTGCTTCCAGAAAAGTAAAATCCTGCCGCCGTGAAGGCCAGCATGGCCCCACCCATGAAGACCATCGCACTGGCAAAATTGCCTTCGTCTTCGAAGCGGTTGAAGTTGGTTTCGGTGGGGACGCGAATCACCTGAACGCTCTGGGAGAACATTTCAGTCAAAGTGGCCATTTTTCCCTCCTGTGCCTCAGGGTAGGAAAAATCTTCTTACGCTTCTCATGGGGTGGCGCAGTCCTGAAAACTTTTCTGAAACTTTCGCACTTTGTCTTTCAGAGAATTGAAAGCGAAAAATCACTTGCATCAGAAACCAGATGTTCCAGTCAGGTGTGTACACAAATCAAATCCTGATTTTCCAATTGAGGTTGAAGCACTTTGAAAGCAGTTTTACGTAAACTGTAGATCTTACAAAATCCTTAAAGAACAACCTGAGATTTATTTGATTGTTTGCCGAACTTTCAAAGAAAATCAGGCATTTGTATCGAAATTGCAACTTCAATTCAAACAATCACTTTACAAAACTGATGTTTCCAATCAAGATCCATTGGACCAGGGCAGACGCAAAGCATCTGCCTCAGATGTACCGCGGAATCCTCTGGCTCAGGTCATGAAGACCCAGAAGGGCACATCCTGCTCCTGCCAGAACTTCACCGTCTCTTCCAGAATTTCCATCAGGGTGTCGTATTCATCTTCCAGAGCCACAGACAGCTGGCGGGTACCTTCGAGGACCAGAACGTACCCCTCGGCTTCCTGCCAGGAGAAATCCATCAGGCAGTCTGAAAGGGCGTCCCAGTTCTGACCAAAGTACTCGGGGAAATTCAGGTCCTCTGCGAAGGCCTCCAGAAGGTCCTGGCGGTTGGCCACCACGCTGAGGTCCACGCACATGAAGGTGTAACCATGCGAAAGGGCTTCTGCACGCAGGGTTGCCTCGTCGGTGTCGAGGGGCAGGATGCCGCAATCTTCCAGGGTATTCAGGCTGAGGTCAGTCATTTCACAATCCTCCGGAATGAACGGTAATGGTCGCTGGTGTAGAAGCAGTCCATCACAGGACCACAGATGATGCGTCTGGCCCCCCGGGTGTTCACACCTGGCGTCGGGACGGTGTACTCCCGATAGTGGTTCCTCGGTTTGATGGGAAGCAGCTTTTCCCGGTTCTGAAACACCGAGCCGTCTTTCGCGTAGGGAAAGGGGCCGCCCTTCAGGATCAGCTGGTAAGTGGTTCGGGCTTCAACAGGCAGTTTCTGGAGGCGCACCGTGGGCAGGTCCTTTGCTGCACCCGGAGTGGACACAGCAACGACCAGAACCACAGGGAGCCACCACTGCTTGAAGTTCATGAATCCAGCTTATACCAAGTTCTCTGCCGATGGGAGCCAGGATCAGCTGCTATTCAGCTGCTCCTCTGGCCCAACCCAGGTCTGCCGGGAGCCTGCGGGACAGCCGGAAGACCGTCTCCTGAAACCCCAGCCCCCTCCATGCCCGTGCAGATTGCAGGTTGGTGCCCCTCCAGTCTGCCCTGAGCTGCTGGACCCCATGGACTTTGAGGTCCAGCAGGGCATGCCTCAGAAGTGTTTTTTGCAATCCTCTGCCCCTCGCAGCAGGCAGGGTGGCGGCAGTCTTGAGTTCTGCTGTGTGCTCAGGCACCTCCCAGGTTGCTTTCAGAGGAGCATGCAGCTGGAAGGCCAGCACCTGCCTTTCCTCTTCATAAAGCCAGAGCGTCCAGTCCGTCTCCTGCAAGACCTCGGCATACCCCTCCAGCAGGTCTGCAGGCTGCTCAGGGTAGAAGGGCTCGAACACCGGAGCATGCACGTAATGCCGTCCAATCACCGCCACCAGATCGGCAAGCTGGTCCAGATCGGCCAGGGTTGCCCGTCTGACCTGGGGAGAAAGCTTCCCTTGCAGGTCGGTGAGGTCAAGTTCCCCATGCACCTGTTCCACACCAAATCCCAGCCTGAACCACGCCTGCTGGGTCTGGGTGTGTGCAACTGGAACCATCACCTGATGCAGGAAGTTCCCCTTCAAAAGCCACTGTTCTCCCAGGGCCGCATACAGGTTTGCCAGCAGGTCAGGGTGCTCTGAGGAAACGGCCTGACCCAGCAAAGGCACCCGCACACTGCGTCCATAAAACGGGTGCATGCTGGCCTGACCCAGCAGAAAACCCAGCAACTGGTCTCCCTCGTGCGCCACCACGCCAGACATCCCTGGACGGTCAAAACCTCTCAGGGCAGAGAGCAGCAGGTCTTCAGGCTTCTGGTGCTGCAAAGAGAGCATGCGTGCAGCTGCAGGAAACAGGTCTGGGGTGAGGGCAGAGATCTTCATGGTGCAAGCTTAAAGAAGCCAGATCCATCCCAGATCCGTCTGATGGCTTAAACCCCACTCAGCCCGGAAGCCTAGGCGGTGTGCACGACCACAACGCAATTGCGGCCTCTGGCCTTGGCAGCATAGAGGGCCTCATCTGCAAGGTGCAGGGCAGCTTCCAGCGTGCCAGAAACAAACGGGGCCACCCCGATGGAAAGCGTCACCTGATGACCTGGAATTCCATGCCAGACAGAGGCAGCCACTGCCTCACAAATCTGCAGCGCCACCCTCTCCCCTTCTGCCACCGTGCGGCCTGCCAGGGCCACCACGAACTCCTCCCCTCCCAGACGGCCAAACACGTCCTGATCTCCCAGAAAAGCCTGAACCACACTGGTGATGCCCCTGAGCACCGTGTCCCCCATGCTGTGCCCGTAACTGTCGTTGACCCGCTTGAAGTGGTCCACATCGAAAAGCAGCAGCACACACCCCGGACCTGCCCCGAGTTCACGGAGCAGGTGCACGGCATGGCGGCGGTTGTACACCCCGGTGAGTTCATCCATGCGGGAGAGGCGCTCCAGAAGCTGGTTCTGCTCCTGCAGCTGCTGCTGAAGGTGTTGCAGTTCCTGCACGTGCAACACATGCAGCTCGTTTTCCTTGCGGGCCAGTTCAATTTGCATTTGCAGGGTGACGAGTTGCGCCTGCAGGATCACCCCGTCTGTGCGTACGGCACGGTCCAGGATGTGCAGTTTCCAGAGCACCTCGAAAGCCTTCTCGAACTTTTTCCAGAACCGCAGGTACCGCACATAGGAATTCAGCAACTGCAGCAACTCCCCACTGCTTGCCACAGATTCCAGATGGGCGGCAGCCTCCTCAAAGGACCCCATGGCCTCCGGGTGGTCATCTTGCAGGCAGTAGAGGTAAGCCCGCGCTTCACAGGCACAGGCCCACGCTCTGGGCTGGTTCAGGTCTTCTGCAATCTTCCAGGCCTCTTCAAAAGCACGCTCTGCTTCTGACAGGTGTCCCAGATGCACCTGCAGGCGGGTCAGCAGGGCATGGGCATAGAGCTCCAGAAAACGGTCACGGGCCTTTCGGGCCGCCTCCACCACTCCGACCAGAACAGCAGGCTCCTCCTGCAAACCCCTGACCTCCAGCTGGCCCAGCTCAAATTCAAGCACTTTCAGGCCCACCAGGCTGAGGCTGGCATAAGCCTGCACCACCTCCACCTCCTCATCCACGGTGGAGAGGGAAAGCACCCCCTGATAGACCTGGCGGGCATCCTGCAGACGGCCCAGTTTCTCCAGGGTGTCTGCCAGGTTGAGGGTCGCAGTGGCGTACTGCCCCGGACTGGTGCCCTCGCTGAGGGTGCGGGCAGCCTGGAAGTACGGGAGGCTCTGCTCATACTGTCCAGAGGTCGCCAGCATGGTGGCAATCTGCTGGTTGGCGGTGGCCTGCAAGGGCAGGTCTCCTGCCTCGGCGGCGAGGGCCAGCAATTCCGAAGCGTGCCTCAGGCCCTCCTGCTGGTCCCCCACAATGGCCAGGGAGTTGATCAGCACCTCCCGGACACGCAACTGCAACTCCAGCGGCACCTGCACCGACAGGAGCTGGAAGGCTTTCTGGGCTTGCTGCAAAGCACGCTGGGGTTCCTGATAGGCCCACTCCTGGGCCTCTCTCAGGAGGGCAGGGATGTGCGAGGCAGGGTCAGAAGGCAGGTCCATAAAGAATAAATTCAGCGTATCACACGGTTTTCAGGCACACTGTGACAGGAAAGCAGAAACGCTCAAAATGCCCTTCACAAACCTGACGCAGATGAGAGAAGTTAACAAGTTGTTAACATTTATGATGTAGCACCGGTGACAGAATCACCTCTTAAGGAGTGCGCATGGAGCACAACCATCAGGACAACCCCCCGGGGACTGTAGAACACGAAACCATCGAAAGTCCCACCTCTTCCGCCAGCTACCAGAAACCCCTGCTGAAAAACCAGGGGCAATGGCAGAATGTCACCACACAGGTTGGCAGTTTCCCATTTGAGCCCTGAAATCAAACAAAGGTGATTGAAATGAAAAAGTATCTGATGATCGGCACAACCCTGCTGCTCGCCTCCTGCGGGACCAGCCAGTTGCCCCAGCCCAGAACGGAAACCACCAAACCGGTTCCTCCCATCACCAACCTGGTGGAAGTGCGCATTGAAGGGGCCACCGCGAGCAAACCCGTCAGCACAGCCCGGGTGCTGAACACTGCTCCTGGCATCAGCAAACAGGGACCCGTTCCCATCGCCAGTGGCCTGAGCTTCAAATCCCTCGGAACCAGTTCCTTCACCATTGCAGCCACAGGCAAGAGGTATCTCGCTGCGGTCTTCCAGGTCACCAACAACACCGGACGCACCCTCAACAACCTGGGATTTGTGACCGTGAACCTCGACGACAAAGACGCAGACAGCACCAACAACGGCCTGACCCCCACTGTGGGCAGCACCGCCTTCTCCAAGGTGAAGTACTACGACGGCTCAGATGCCTCCAGCAAAGCCCCCTGCTCACGACAGGCCCCCTCTACACCTACGACATTGCCAACAACGAAGCGGACCTTGACCCCACCGGACCCACCTACAGTGATGCCCTGGACACCAGCAAGATGCTGCTGGACGCCCCCTCCGGCCTCAACCTGAACGTGCTGACCCAGGGCTGGACCATCCCTGGAAGTTTCCCCTCTGGAACCACCAAAAACGTCACCTTCTCCATCAGCTTCGATGTGGCCGAGAACCCGGCACAGGACCCCTTCGGTTTCTCCCTGGTGACCGCAATCAGCGAAGAGCCCAGCGATCCCTTCGACATCGATCTGGACTTCTCTGCAGACACCTTGCTCACCACCAGCCAGAAAGCCATCTTTGAGCAGGCCGCAAGCCGCTGGGAACAGGTGATCACCCACGGGCTTTCCAACATCAATGACGGGGGCACCATTTACGACGATCTCGTCATCAAGGCCAGTGCCGTCGCCATTGACGGTGTGGGGGGAATCCTGGGGCAGGCTGGACCTGAATTCATCCGCAACAGCAACAGCCTCCCTCTTTCGGGCATCATGCAATTTGACAGTGCAGACCTGTCCAACATGGAAACCAGCGGCATCCTGTACAACGTGATTCTGCACGAAATGGGACATGTGCTGGGCATTGGGACCCTGTGGGACTACCTGGGCTTCCTGACCTACAACGCGGCAGACTGCCAGACCTCCACCAGCATTGTCTTCAACAAGGCCAATGCCATTGCCCAGTACAACGCTCTGGGTGGAGCAGGCAGCGTTCCCGTGGAAGACACCGGAGGTGCCGGAACCAAGTGCGGCCACTGGCGTGAAAGCATCTTCGACACCGAACTGATGACCGGATGGGCAGAAGCGGGCTCCATGCCCATGAGTCGCATGACCATCGCCTCCCTGAAGGACCTGGGGTACTCTGTGAACCTCGCCGCAGCAGACACTTACACCCTGCCCGGTGTTGGAGGCATCAGACAGCAGTCTCACGACATTGAACTGATCGAGATTCCCACCAGGCCCAGAGTCATTCCAGACAACTGAGGACAGCGAAACTCAGGCCGGGGGTGAGAGATCATCCCTGGTTTTTTGGTGATTGGAAAATCTGACTCAAGCCAAAGGAAGAACCCCCAGATTGCTCCGGGGGTTTCTGTGGTGGGTTGTGTAGGGCTCGAACCTACGACCCAGTGATTAAAAGTCACTTGCTCTACCGACTGAGCTAACAACCCTTTTCGCGCTGTGCCGTTTCTTGCGCAGCGACAAAGAGTATACGCAGAATTTCGAGAGATGTCAACACCCTCACGTCCAGAAGCACGAATGTTCTGATTTTCGCGTCTTGGACGCATTCATTTACCGAACAATCTCTTCAGGTCATTTGATTAAACTCAGTACAAAATGTGAAGCTTCATGTTTCAGCCTCAACCCCTGTACAAATCAGAAGCTTTTCAGCGACGCTCAGAAAAGGTTCAGGCACCTTCAGTGCACTTTCAGGGTTCATGAGTAACCTTAAGACAGCTCAATGAAGGGCTGCTCAAGATGCAAAGGAGGCACACATGCTGTTCGTACTTTCACTCGGAATTGGACTGGTCTGCGGAAGCCTGTTCCTCGGCATCGTGCTTTTGATCGACCGTTACACCCGCCCCCACAACACCCGTCAGGAAACCCGCCTGACGTCCTGGAATTGAACCTCTTAGAGTCTCACCCTGAACCCTGCACCTCCCTGAGGCTTCTGTACCTCTCCTGACCACCCCTGCTGACCTGCAACAGTGGGGGTGCCTTTTTGTGGTTCTGGTTGCTGGCTCTGTTTGTGTTTCAAAGTCAACAGACTTGATGGGACCATTTCCCTAGCATGAAGCATGGAATTCACTTCACAGATGGTCAGCGATTTTCAGGCACACACCCAGGAGCACCTCACGCGCTCAGGCTTTCCCTACAAGGCCACAGGATCGGTTTCCGAAGACAACAGCATCGACATCACCCTGCGTGATCCCAGCGTGAACCCCTCAAAGGGGGTGGTGCTGCGCCTCAGTGAAGAGTTTTTGCGCTTCAGTGACCAGCATCGGGTGTACGAGGTGCTGGAGCAGCAAGCCTCCTACTTCTCCAAGCAGGGCCTGAAGGACATGGAGGGGGATGGTTTCCCTGTGATTGTCATCGGGGCCACCTGAGGTGCCGCGTTGATCCGTGGAATGGGGGCGTCAAATGACGCTTCCCATTCCAAAACCACCCATTTCAACTGCCAACCTCTTGTTGCTCAGTGAAGTGCTCTAAAATACGCATGTGGAAGTTCAGATCTTTGGCGTCAAAAAATCCCAGGACACCCGCAAAGCCGAGCGTTTCTTCAAGGAACGCAAGGTGAAAATCCATTATGTGGACCTCGATGTGCGGCCCATTGCAAAAGGGGAACTGTCCCGTTTCACCCAGAAGGCAGGGGGTCTGCCTGGCCTCATTGACAGAAACAGCAAGACCTACCAGAAGAAGGGCCTGGAATTCATGAAGCTCTCTGAGGAGAGGTGGCTGGAACTCATCCAGGAGAACCCGGACCTGCTGGTTCTTCCGCTGGTGCGTTTCGGGCAGAAGGTCACCATCGGGCACGATGAAGTCACCTGGAAAAGCTGGATGGAGTAGAGCCATCAGCGGTCAGCAAATGACCGCTTTAGCAAAAGCTTTTTATGGAAAGAGTGCTTCCCTGCATGGCTGAATCCAAACAAAAGGCAGGAGTGTTCAGACTCCTGCTTTTTCTTAAAGCTGACGGCTGATGGCTGACCGCTATTTCTTGATCACCTGCGCGTCTTTGGGCAGGCTTTTCAGCGTGCTGGCCTTCAGTCCGGTGTTGGTTTTCCAGGTGGTGAAGTTCAGGTCTGCCAGCAGTTTGCCTTTGCTGTCCAGGGCCTGCATTCTTAAAGGACGCCAGCCGTTTTCGGTGATGGTCACGCGGGTTTTGGTGAAGCCCAGGTCCTGCTCTTTCGGAGTGGCTTCAATCACGTAGACTTTGCCGTCTCTGGCATTGTCGGTGCTGATCAGTTTCAGGCTGAATTTGTCCTTACCAAGCTCGGTGGAGAAGTCTGCGAACTTGGTGAAGTCGAAGCTGAACCCTTCCAGTCGGGCTTTCTTGGCACTCTGCACCGTCACCTGATTGGTGAGGAAAAGGTAGTTGTAGACGGTGTTTTTGTCGAGCACCACCACATTGTCTGCCAGGGCATCGGGGGCATTGAAGCTGATGCGGGTGAGGTTGGAGGCGGGGATGGACTGAATGTCCAGGTCGATGCTCTGTGCACCTGCATCCAGTTCGGCTTTGCCCACCACCCGGATGGTCACGTCCTTGACGGTTTTCTGGTTGGCCTGCACTTTTGCGATGATGTCATCGGCCGTCTGGGCCAGTGCGGCGGAGCCCATCAAGAGAACGGTAAAAAGCACTTTCTTCATGGTCTTAGTCTGCTTTCCTGAGAGGTGAGAAGTCTTTTAGGGACGTAAACGATCATTCACGCATTCAGCTATTCTTCAGCTGTTTCCTCCTCTGCGGGCTCAGGGTCCAGGGTGAATTTGTAGGAGGCCTGAAGGGCGTAATGCTGCTCGGTGAAGTACAGGCCGAAATTCAGCTGACCATGGTCCAGAGGGGTGACGGTCTCCAGGCCATAACGGAAGGCAAAAGTGGCGTCCCGGTAGGGTTCGTAGGCGGCAAAGATCTTCACATCGCTGTTGAAGAAGTCTTCCACCTCAAACGCAGACATGGTCGCTTTACCGCCCCACACGAAAGACTGCCCTCGCATGCCAGCCAGGGCATCCAGGGTGAAGATGCTGTTGCCATCTCGCAGGGTCACCCCTCCGGTGGCTCCAAAGACATGCCCGGTGCGGGTCTTTTGCCAGAGGCCTCCCATGCGGTACTCGTTCTGGCCTTCACGGAAGGAGGCTCCCAGCTGGGCGTGGTTTTCGATGCCTGCACTGCCCTCTGCGGTGAGGGTCCACTGGCGGTCCAGACGGTACTTGCCATCCAGTTCCACACCAAAACCTGCCCGGTCGGTCTCCGGGTGCAGGCTGAAAGCCTGGAACTGGTCAAAGTGGCTCAGGGAGGCGGTTCCATAATGGGCATTCACGTTGACGGTGGCCTTGCTGCCCAGCACACCACTGAGTCTGCCCTCGACCCGGTACTTCTGCTGCCAGGTGTAACTGGCCTTCAGGGCTGCAGTGACATTGCCTGCCACCCCAAGGTCGAAAGCGGTTTCTGCTCCCAGCCAGGCGGCCTGGTCGCTGGCTCCGGCCAGCAGGGTGGTGCTGTCTGCAATCTGGAACCGGGTGATTTCGGCACGGAAGTGTGGACAATCACAGGTGAGGCCCACTCCGATTTCCAGATCGGTGGCTGCTGCCGTTGAGGCCAGAAGCAGGGTGGTGGTCAGGATTTTGCGCATGAAGCCTCCAAATGAGTGCAAGTACTTACTTGCATTGTAGCAGGGATGTTCAAAAGACACAATCCGAGCTTAGCGGCTTTTGGTGAAAAAAACAGGGGATGGCCTCCAGTTTCACCTTCCCATTCAGAAAAACATCCCACCCGCCATGAAAAAAGAGGGAAGAAAACTTCCCTCTTTCGCTTTGTGCTTTTGCTGTGACTTTACTGCTCTTTGATCCCATACCCCCGGGTGAACACGGCGGTCACCTCATCGTTGGGTGTGGTCGGGAAAAAGGGTGGAGACATGCCCTGCAGCAAACGCTGGTCGTAGGTGAAAGCCCGCTTGTAACCTGTGCCTCCTGTGGTGCCCACCGGACCGTAATAGTTCTCGATCAGGCCACCCAGCAGGTTGATCGCACCCCGGTCTGTTCCACTCCCGTAGCTTTCCACAGCAAACTCACCTGTGCTGCTCATGAGCACGCCCTGCACGGTCAGGTCAGAAGGTGCATGATCCAGCCGCTGGGTGGTGGTGCAGGTGGTTGGACTGGACAGACAGTTGCTGTTGGACCCCACCGTCACATCACCACTCTGGCTGTAAATGCCCAGAATGTTCTGTGCATCCATGTTGCTGCAGTTGGCCGTCTGAATCTGTCCAGTACCCGAGCGGGAGAGGGCACCAGGGCAGGGGGTGTTCTCGTACTTCAGATCACGGGTGATGCGAATGTTGCCTTCTGCAGCCACAGTGATCTGAGCGAAAGAGGCCAGGGCCGCAGGAGCAGTGGCAGGACCAGTTCCTGTGCGGTCCAGCCCACCCACCCGGCTGAACCCAGGAGCATAGATCACACCATTGAAGGCTGAAGGGGCCGCCCATGCTGTGCTGGTGGTGGACCAGGTTGCGGTGGTGCTGACATTCAGCTGTCTGACCATCTGACCGTTGACCATGGTGATCCGCCAGGTCTGGCAACTGGCCGTGTTGGCCGTGCGGCAGGCCTGAATGTACTGGGCCGTGGCTGGCGTGCCTGCTGCTGGAACATTGCCATTGGCATCTGCAGCCCACATTCTCAGGGTCATGCTCTCGGTGAACACCAGACCCGCAGCCTGGGCTGCAGCCTGCTGGTTCTGGCTGTTGGTGGGCATCGGAATGTAAGAGGCGTTGAAATCGATGCCTTTCACCAGTTCAGGGCACACTGAACGCTGAACACAGTTCGGGCTGTTGGCCCCTCCTGCGAACGCCGTGGTCGCTGTGGAAGCCGACTGGGTGATGGTGCTGGTTCCAGAAGCCACCAGCACACTCGGGGTCTTGCTGGTGCAGGTGACATCATTGCATCCCACAGAGGTCACATAAGAACCAAAGTAAGGGGTCCCGGTGGAAAAGTTGAATTTTCCGTTGGTGTGCACTGGCCCGTCATACAGAATGTTGCTGGTGAACACCACATTGCTGCCCGCCTTGCTGGTGTGAATGTTGGTGAAAAGGCCATAGCGTGCAAAGGAACTGCGCCCCAGCTGGAACTGGTATTCGCCCAGCAAGGTGGTCATGCGCTGTGACTTGCCTTTTGTCCCCGTGACCACCACCAGATAGGGCACCCCATAAGTCTGGCTGGCCACTGTCCCTGCCCCACTGCGCGGTGCACCATCCACGTAGCGGCTGGGGGGCAGGCTGGTTCCTGCAGGGAGAGCGGTTCCACAAGCCGTGCCGGTGAAATACACCCGCACTGTGGCTGAACCCTGATCGCTCAGGTTCACCGGACTGTTGCAGAACATTCTGTCTGCTGATTGCTGCAGGACACCCTCCACCACGGCAAGATCACTGTCCACCGATGCAGGATCGGGAACCACACCTGTCCCTGATCCATAAGACCAGCGGCTGGTGGCGCGACTGGTCTGCATGACCGTCTGGGTGAGGTCACCCCGGATGGGACCCTGCAGTGCAGCGGTC
Source organism: Deinococcus cellulosilyticus NBRC 106333 = KACC 11606 (assembly GCF_007990775.1). Lineage (NCBI taxonomy): Bacteria > Thermotogati > Deinococcota > Deinococci > Deinococcales > Deinococcaceae > Deinococcus > Deinococcus cellulosilyticus. The sequence continues at coordinate 31,177 of NZ_BJXB01000038.1, forward strand.
ACCACATTCTGCCCACTGTAGGAAGCCAGGGTGGCGGCAGTCAGCCCCACAGAATCTCCAGAAGCCTGGATCTGCTGCACGGAACGGGTGGCCAGCAAACTGATGAAGCTCAGCACCAGCACCATGAGCAGAATCACGGACAGCAGGGCAAATCCCTGCTGCTTCAAAAAGCGGGATGAATTCATGTTGTGCACTCCGTGTAATTGGTGATGTTCAGACCAATGGGTGAGGTGAGGTTGATGGTGTTGGTCAGAACCTGCGATTTGCCGTCTTCTTCCATGCCCACCGTCAGGGTGATTCTGCGCAGAACCGACTGGAATGAACCCGAGCCAGTGGTGATCCCACTGAAGGTGCTGGAGGTGGTCTCAGCAGAGGTGGAGGTGTTCACATAAGTGTAAGCGAGGGAAAACTGCGAAACGTTCCAGGCCATGATGGTTTCTGCACTGCTGCCGCGCTTCTCGTACAGCACCCTGCCTGCGGCATCGTACCGGTACCCAATGGGGGTCACCAGGCTGACTGTGGCCGAGGTGGCTCCCAGCACGTTCTGGCAACTGCCATGGCTGAACACCTGGGTGGTTCCTGCTGTGGTGGCCGCTGTGGTCCTGAGCAGACGTGCTGCGGGGCCACTGAGCAACACCATGTAAGTTCCAGCAGGAACAGAGGCCAGGTTGCCTGTGAAGGTGGTGATGCTGGTGGAGGTCTCAAAACCTGTGGCTGGAACCACACCAATCCCCACCACAGCATTTCCAGACCCTGGTACAGGACGCAGCACACTGATCTGGTTGCTTGCAGGGGCATAAGGCTGACTGGCCACCACACCAAAAGCTGTGGAACGCAATTCCTGGGTCACCAGTTCAGACAGCCTGCGGGTCGCGTCGGTGACCGTGATGCGGTCTTGCAGGTCCTGTGAGGTGCCGTTCACACTGACCGTGAACTTCATCAGCAGGGTCAAGAGGACCCCCACAATCCCAAGGGCAATCAGGATCTCCAGCAGGGTGAAACCGGACCTGCGCTGCTGCATCAGATGCCCCCTGGAGCAGCCACACTGCTCTTCACACAGGTGGTCTTCCAGCACACCTGAAGCTGATACTGCGAAAAGGCACTGCCACTGTAATTGATGGTGCTCTGGGAGGTCACCGTGGCGGTCACATCCGTGGTGTTTGCGAATCCGAGGCTTCCCAGCTGGGCAGATGAAAAACTGCGGCTGGTGGTTCCAGTGGCCGGAATCACCTGGGTGTCTCCCGACACCAGACGCCTTCCAAGCCCCATCATGATCTGGGTGATCTGGTTGCGTTTCTGCACTTCCTGGTCACTCTTGTAACTGCCCAGAGCCATGTTGGTGGTCGCGGTGATGAGGACCATCAACAGCATCAGTGCACACAGGACTTCCACCACCGTGAACCCAAGGGTTGCAGGTTTCAATGCCGCAGGTTTCATCGGTTTCATTGCTGCCACCTCGTCTGCCCGATACCACTCACCTGCAACACCCGATTTCTGCCATTCACCGTGACGGTCAGGGATGAAGTCGAACCTGGCAGAACCACACGCCCTGTGTTGTCAAAAGCAATGGTCTGCGCACTGGTCAGCCCAGTGGAGATGCTGTTCACACGCGCACTGCGCAGGGTGGTGGTGCCATTTTTCAGGCTTGCTGTTCCACTGGCCACATTGAGGGTCAGGTTCAGGCTGCGGCTGGCGGCAAGCGTTGCCCCGTCCCGAATCAAACCCCGGAACTGCTCGGCCTGGTTCTGTGCCGTGACCCGCTGGGTGAGGCCAGAATAACTGCTCACTCCAATGGCAAGCACAATCGACACCAGGGCCACCACCACCAGCATTTCCAGCAAGGTGTAGCCTTGTTGATGCATCTGGATTGTTCTGCCTGTATGCATGTGTCTCCTTAAAGGGGCAGCAAAAATCTTCCCCCTGTTGCCTTCTGCAAAGCCAACAGCGGTCTTGCGACTGACCTTCCAGAGAAGGTCCCTTGAAATGAATGGGGATGGAGCCCCTGCAGCATGGCTGCAAAGTCTATGCCTCTATTTTACTGGTGCAACCCTACAGATTTCTGTTGGGAATTGTAAAGGAACGTCAATATTTTCCTTTTTATTACATTTGGAGACAGAATCTGAATCAAGGTGGCCCAGACTCCCTTGAACGCTCATCCTCTGCAGCTAAACTGCTTTTATGTCATTCATGCTCTCGAAAGGCCTTCTTGCCGGGGTCTTGCTCTTCCTGACCTGCTGCAGTCCTGCTGCTCCAGGTCTGGTTCGCATCCCAGCGATGGAAGTGCTGAAATCCAGTGTCCAGCACACAGGTGAAGGGCTCCTTTTTGATGTGCAGGTGCAGGTCATCAATCCCAATCCATTCCCCATCGCCTTGCAGGACATTGCAGGCAAATGGATTGTGGATGGACAGGTCAGCCATGAGGTGCAGGTGCAGGACCTGAGCATCCCAGCCAGCAGTTCAAGTTCCACGACCCTTCAGACCCGGGCTCCCCTTCCAGCCTCCTTCAAGCCTGAGCGGACCCACACCTTCCGTTTTGATGCCCACTACCGCCTGCACTCCGGAAGTGGCCTTTCTGCCATTCAGGACCACACGCTCTTTCAGGGAAGTTTCCAGACGAAGTCCATTCCCTGAAACCGCAAAATCACCGCCCGGCAACGGTGGATTTGTTATGCTGGAACCATATGGACATGGACTTGCACGCCTGGGCCCACCGCCCCGCAGAACCCCTGCAGAAAAGCAGCACCGGTTTGCTCAAAGGGCTCACTTTCAGCGTCAAAGACCTCATTGGTGTGTCCCCCTGGCCGCTCAGGGCCAGCACCCAGGCCCCCCTGCCCCATGTCCCGGACAACCCGGTCACCCAGAAGCTCCTGCTGGCCGGAGCCACGTTGATTGGCAAAACCCACATGCATGAAATTGCACTGGGCATCATGGGCATGAATCCCGTGGCCGGACAGGCCCTCAATCCCCTCTCCCCCAACCGCATCTCTGGTGGCAGCAGCAGTGGGGCCGCCATCACAGTGGCCACCCGCGAATGTGATTTTGCCCTGGGAACCGACACCGGAGGCAGCATCCGCATTCCTGCAGCCCTGTGTGGCGTGTATGGGTTCAAACCCACCTACAACCTCTACAGCACCCAGGGGGTCCTGCCCCTCAGCACCACCTGCGACCACCTGGGCACCTTCGCTCGCAACATTCACATGCTGCAACTGGTGCATCAGGCCATTCTGGGAGAACGCCCCCTGCACCTGTCCTGGAAGGGCATCAAGGTGGGCCTCTGGAACATCAGGGACTGGGTGTCTCCAGAAGTGTGGGAGACCACCGAGAATTACTCCCACAAGCTGCAACGGCTGGGAGCGCAGGTGGAGCTCTTTGATTTTCAGGTCCCGACCAGCACCTACGGCACCATCGTTCTTGCAGAAGCCGCCTTCACCCACCGTGCAGCACTGGAGCGTGAGGAAAAAGGCTTCAGTGAAGGCACACTGGCGTTGTTGCAACAGGGTCGGGCCATCACAGCAGTGCAGTACCTCGCAGCCATGAAAGAACGCAACATGGTCAGGCAGGACCTGAAGGGTCTCTTTCACCGCTATGACGTGCTGATTGCTCCCACCGTGCCCTGCATTGCCCCTCTCCTCGGAGAGGACAGCCTGGACCTCCCCGAAGGAAAGGTGCCCCTCCGTCAGGCCTTCTTGCGCATCACCAGCCCCTGGAGCCTGCTCGGCATTCCAGTGGTGAGTGTTCCGCTTCCCCTGCGCGGCCTGAGCGTCGGGGTGCAGATCATGATGCCCCACGGAGAGGACACCCGCCTGCTTGGGCTGTGTGCAGAGCTGGGGTGACCCTCTCCTCTCTCGTTCCACTTGCTTTCCTCTCCCTGGGGGAGAGGTTTAGCGCGTGATCTTCTGACGGGTCATGGAGCCCCACTGGCCCTTCTTGCGGTACAGGTCCACGAAAGCCTTCACCCGTTCCCAGGCCAGAATCTGCCGGTAGCCCACCTGCTCGACCAGGGTGGCCATCATGATTCTGGCCCGATCTTTCTGGCTGGCGTAACGCTTCACCATGAAGCCCTCAATGCCCAGTGAAGCCACACTGACCAGCACCCCGTACAGCAGGGCCATCACCAGAAAACCAATGGCAAAGACCATGTTGAGCTGTCCGGTGACGGTCAGGTACAGCATGAACACGTAACCAAAAACCTCAATCAGGGGGGCCATGGCCTCAAAGAACAGGTAGAAAGGCATGCTGAAAAAGCCGATGCGTCCGTACCTGGGGTTGAAGAACATCACCCGGTGACGCCACAGCGTTTCCATCAGGCCCCGGTGCCATCTGTTGCGCTGCCTTTTCAGGGTGCCCCAGTCGTTGGGGACCTGCGTCCAGGCGATGGGGTCCATCATGTAGCGCACGCTGTAGGGCATTTTCTTTTCGCGCATCTGGCGGTGCAGGCGGACCACCAGTTCCATGTCCTCTCCCACGGTGTCGGTGCGGTACCCGCCCACATCCAGCACGGCCCTGCGGGAAAACAGTCCGAACGCCCCTGAAATGATCAGCAGGACCCCCAGTTCACTGAAGGTGGAGCGTCCTGCCAGAAAAGCACGGGTGTATTCCACCACCTGGATGCGCTCCATCCAGGTTCTCGGGGCATGCAGGGTTTCCACCACGTCCCCCTGAAAATCGGCTCCGTTCAGCACGCGGATGGTGCCTCCCACCGCCACCAGAGAATCGTCCTCCAGAAACTGGCGGGCCACCCTGAGGAGGGCCTCGGCTTCCAGCAGACTGTCCGCATCTACGGCACAGAAAAGGGGCTTGGTGGCGTAGATGATCCCGGCATTGAGGGCATCGGCTTTGCCCCCGTTGGCCTTGTCGATCACCAGCAGGTTGGGGTGCTTCGGAGAGCGGTACAGGCCCCGCACCTCCTGGGTGGGCAGGACCCTGGAAGGGTATTCAATGGTGGGCTCCAGCTGGAACTCCTCGATCAGGACCTCCATGGTTTTGTCTTTGGACCCGTCATTGATCACAATGACCTCAAACTCCGGGTACTGCAGATTTAAAAAGGAGTGCACCGAGGCGGCAATGGTCGGCTCTTCGTTGTAGCCGGGAACCAGCACACTGATGGGCTTGTAATACTCCCGTTCCAGATAGGTCTTCAAAATCACCCGCTCGCCCCTGCGGGCCTGCAGCACCATCACCCGTGAGGCCACCAGCACGCTCACCGCATAGATGCTGTTGAGCACAGCGAAATACACCAGAATCAAAACTTCGAGGATGTTCAGCAGGGTCATTTTTCACCTTCTGGATGGGAAATCAAAAGCAGCTGGGAAATCAGAACAGAAAAAGATCAGTGGCTCAATTGCAATGCAAACAGTTGCTGGGAGGCAGTGTCTCTGGCATAGCGGTCTGGATGGACCTCTGCAGCTTTCTGCAGGGTGGTTACGCCTTCAGGGCCTTTCTGGGAAAGCACTTCTGCACTGTTGTGGCGCACCCACCAGGCTTCATCGGCCAGGGCCTCGTACAGTCTGGAGACAGCCTCTTCCCCACTGATTCCTGCACAGGCCAGAGCCGCCTGGGAGCGCACAAACCACACCGGGTCTTTCAGAAGGGCCAGCACATCCTCTATGGCCTCCTCTGGCACATACTGCAATCCCGAGAACACCCTCAGGACCGAAGCCCGCATGTCGGGGTTCTCAGAGCGCAAGAGGGGCAAACACTCTGGCAGGCACTCCCACAGCCGCAGACGAACCAGGGCGTTGAGGGCACGCAGCTTCATGATGTCCGGGAACCGGACCAGGATGTCCTGAATGAGTTTGACCGAGCCCTGACCCAGCAGCACCAGCACCTGCTCAATCCAGCCCGAACCGAACCTGTCGAGGTTGAGAAGCCGCTCGAAGGTCACCGCCACGTGCGCTGGACCCACCTCCGAGAAACTCATGGAACGGGCCAGAGACAGCAGGGCCAGACGGCGCAATTCAGGATTGGCGTTCAGGCAGTACTCGACCAGCACAGGATGGGTGCGGGCATCGGCAAGGACGGCCCAGCGTTCCAGCACCCTCACCCGCCTTTCCAGCAGGTTCCAGCCCTGCATGGCCTGCATGTCCCGCTCCAGCAGGCCACACGCAGCATAAATTTCCCGGATGCGTTCAGACGCCTCCCCTTTCAGGGACTCTTTGAGCAGCATCAGGGTGTCCGCCCCCATTTCATTCACTTTTGCAGGCAAAGGGGCATCCTCAAAGAGGACCGCAAACCAGACTTCAGACCACTGCTCCTGCTCGGCCTGCACGCGACGCTGCAAGGTCTCGGTATAAGCGAAATAGAAGGTCTCGTACAGCGCAGTGAAAAGGATGGCAATGAAGCCCCCTCCCACGCAATAGATCAGCACCTGGTAAATCAGATCGGGTTGTTTGCTCAGTTCAGGGGTCAGGAGCACATAGGAAAGCCCACCCAGCGTCCCCAGAATCACCACCACAATGGCGGTGGCAAGCAAACTCAGGCTAGCTAGGCCGAAACGTCGCCACATGGCATGTACCGCTTCAGGCGGGTGATCAGTTCCTGCGGACTGAAGGGCTTCTGCATGAAGTCCACAGCCCCCTCCTCCAGGGCACGCACCACACTGCTCTCCTGCTTCATGCCCGAGAGCACGATCACCGGGACCCCCCAGGAATCGCGAATCAGGCGGATCAGGTCGAAACCTGTGCCTCCGGGAAGGTTGAGGTCCATCAGCACCAGATCGGCCTTCTGCTGCTCCCGGATCTGCTGCTCAGCGGTCTGGAAGCGGTCTGCAATCAGCACCTCATACCCCTGCGACACCAGCAGGCGTTGCAGCATCATGCGCAGCACCGTTTCGTCTTCAATCACCAAGATGCGTCCTTTGTCCGGCAAAACAGCACCCCCAATCCTTCTTATTCTAGTGAGGATCGTCAGGTAAAAAAACCGTGCGCCCCACAAAGGAGCGCACGTTCATGTTCATCTGTCCTTATGCGTTGGCAGCAGAGGCCTTCACGGGAAGGAGGACCTGGCCCTGGGCGTCGACAAAATTCCCGAACATGCTGTGCGGGGTGGAGTGACTGATCCGCACCGTGTAAATGCCGGGTTTGTCGTATCCGGGCACTTTGGGCACAAAAGTGGGGTGGTTGCCTCTGGTGTGACCCTCAAGCAGGCTGGGATCGGTGGCGTCGCCCCTCAGGAGCACCTCCACATCCTGGCCCACGAAAGCAGCGTTCTTCTTCAGCGCCCACTCTTTCTGCTTGTCGATCAGGCGCTTCAGGCGCTCAATCTTGACCTCACGGGGCATGTCATCGAAGTGCTTGTAACTCGGTGTCCCGGGACGGGCACTGTAGGCGAACATGTACGCCTGGTCGTAACCCACCTCATCAAAAAGGTCCATGGTCTGCTGGAAGTCCTCCTCGGTCTCTCCAGAGAAACCCACAATGATGTCGGTGGCCAGCACCACATCGGGCATCCACTTCTTCACGGCAGCGATGTGCTCCAGGTACTTCTCGATGGTGTACTCACGGGCCATGCGGCGCAGCACCCGATTCGAGCCGCTTTGCACAGGCAGATGCACGTAATTGCACACGGCAGGGGTCTCGGCCATGGCTTGAGCGACATCCTCGGTAAAGTTCATGGGGTGGGAGGTGGTGAATTTCACCCGCCTGATGCCACTCGAACCCACCATACGCAGAAGTTCAGCAAAGCTGGGAACCCCAGGAACCCGCTTGCCCTGATCGATGCCGTAACTGTTCACGTTCTGACCCAGCAGGGTCACTTCCTGCACGCCAGCAGCGAGCAGCATGTCCAGTTCCTTCATGATCAGATCTGGATGGCGGGACACCTGGGGACCACGGGTGGTGGGCACGATGCAATAGGTGCAGTGGTGGTCACATCCCCGCATGATGGTCAGGTGGGCCTGCAGTTTATCCACCGGAGCCGGAGGAATGAAATCATGCAGTTCATCCTTGAATTGCAGGCTCCAGAACCTCTGGTTGTTCTCCAGGGCCTTGGAGATGTCCAGAATGGCCCCCGGGCCGATCAGGACATCCACCTCGAATTTGCGGGCAATCTGCTGGCCTTCCTCAAGCTGGGCCAGACAGCCCATCATGCCGACCACCAGGTTGCGTTTCTGCTTCTCTTTTCTGAGGAGGCCCAGAACCGTCCGAACCTTGTCCACGGGTTTCCCACGCACTGCGCAGGTGTTCAGCAGCACCAGATCGGCATGGTCCGGTGAATCCACCATGTCCATGCCCAGGGCCACCAATTGGGATTCCACCAGATGGGTGTCGTACTCATTCATCTGGCAGCCATAAGTGATGATGTGCGCTCTTGCCATACTCTGCTTGCTCCTCTGGGACCCCGAAAGGTCAACTTTTCCAGTGTACTACACAGGGTATTCAGGGCAAAAAACCCCAGCTCACAGATGGGGAAACATGAAGGCATCAGGGATTTCCCGCGTGTACAGGAGTTCCTGATTTCAGGAAAACGCTGTACCATAAGGGAATGATCCCCAACAGCGAAGAACTTCAAGAATTGATCTTCTGCCCTGTCCAGTGGGATACGTTTTTTACACAAGTTCAACACACCAGAAAAACCGAGGAGCTTTTGGAGGCACTGAAAAAATTGCCTCAAAGCAGTGTGCGAGATGCACGAATGTCCGTTATTGTGCGAATGCAAGGAAAGCTTGAAGAGTCCACAGCTCTGGTGTACCAGCACAGCCACTGTCCACTTTGCAAAGCCTTCTATTACAGCTATTTGATCAGTCTTGGGGATGATGAAACATTACGTTGTGTGCTGGAAAATTTCAAACCAGATTGGCCACTGACTTCCAGACTTGTGGAGCTGGAAGCAAAATTCCGCGCTTATTTGAATCTCGGAATTGCAGCAAGCACCTTGAAACGCGAGGAAGCTGCAGGTCTGTTTGTGAAGGCAGCCCAGATCGCAGAAATTCTAGAGTGCAAACGTTTCAAGGACATCGTGAACTATGAGTCAGGCTGGCGACAATTGTACGCAGGCAACCTCTCTCTTGCTGCAAGTGTATTCGGCGAGGTCATCAGAACCACGCCTGAAAACACCCCGGTGCATTCTGGGGCAGCCCACTACGCCACTTTGATTTGTTGGTTTGAAGGGATCAGTCCGGTCTGGTTGCCCAGGTGGTCCAAGGAGACTTTAAAAGTCCTGAGAAACCCTGATGTGGTTCATGAAAGGGTTTCGCTCCCTTCTGCAGGAACTCCATTGCTGATTCCTCTTCTCTCTGAACTGCAGGCTTTAACCCGCGAATTCAACATCAAGCTTCCTCTGTTCCACGTCATCGAAAATCAACAAAAGAGACAGGGGATGCTCAGACGAATCAGAGATCTGGCTGGCACAGACAACAAGGAGATTTTGGGGTTTTTACGACAATCTGTTCTCGCCCTTGCAATGAGCATGAACCATGATGCAAAAGCATTGGAAACGCTCAGAGGCGGATTCAAATACCCCCAAACCGGTGTAGGGCTGATGGCTATGGTGTACTTTGCCAACTTTGTACAAATTCATGCGAATCTTCCTCATTTGCCCAAAGGCGAAGAGGTGCAATGTGCACTCCAAACCATGGGTCAACAGTTCAGAGCTTTGCCCTCCGGGCAAAGAAACTGGCTGATTTGGTGGATGCGCAGCTTTACCCCAGTCCCAATGTATCTGTTGGCCAGAGACTCTGCCCAGTTGCAGGAGATGACTGCAGATTTTGTGGTGGTCACTTCCAGTGGAGCCCGACGGGCAGGAACCAAAGTCAAAACCTACCCAAAAGAATTTATGACCAAGCATGTGCTTGAGCTTCTTGCAGGCGGTCAGATCCCCATTGATCAGCGTCCACAAGCACACCGACATCGACATGCTCTTGAGTCATTGGGCATCCCACCAGTCATCTACCAACCCATCATTGAGAAACTTGTAACGTAAAAATCTGCTTTCCTTCGCAAGGGAAACTTATGCTGAAGGCATGAAGAAATTCTCTCTCTGGATCGGAATCCTTGCTTTGGTGTTCTGCAGCTGTGGTGCATCTGTACCTTCTCAAGACATCACAAAACTTGACGGCGGTGGAACCACTGGACATTGTGGCTGGTGTTAAGCGACCAACAAAGAACCGAGCATGAATGCTCGGTTCTTTTCTCACTGTCGACGTTACAGCTTTTACCCCCCAAATTGTCAAAATACTGCGAATCAATCATTTTTGACAAAAACAGCTGTAAAAGCTGTAACACTACGTGAAAACCCCTACCTTTTTTGACAACCCCCCGACATCCCCCCCAGATTTAAGCTCACCCTACGGTGAACACAATGCCCCACTCTGTATTCGTTCGAGATCTCAGCTTATTGGAAGACTTCACTGACCTGCAGCGGCATCTGAACCCGCAGGAGCAGGACACCCTGGATGCTGCAGGAATTGTGTATCTGGAATATCCCGCAGGACTCAGTTCATGGGTCCTGACAGAGCAATTGACGGCTGCTTTGCGTTTGCTTAAAAACAGCCCTGCCCAGAACTGATTTTCAGACCGGAGGCACCAGGTCGGTGTCTGGACTGCCAGGATGGGGATGCCCCAGGATGCGGGCCAGAGCCAGTGCCTGCCCCTTGTGGTGAAACTCATGGGTGATGGGGTGCAAAATCAGCCAGCGCTGGGTGTGGTTCAGGGGTCCCAGCAGGGTTCTTGTTCTGGGTTCGTCTGGGGCAGTGAAGGTCTCCAGGGCCTGGTGCACAGCGTCATCCACCCAGTTGAAAATCTGGCGCAGGTCTCTGGCACTGTCAGCCTGCAGAACTCGACCTGCATGGCCCAGTCCAGCCTCTGCCACCCAGCCAAGGTAGGTGTCTGCAATATGCAGGTAGATGTTCCTGAGGCTTCCAAAGGCGAAATCTGGATGCTCCTGAAGGAAAGTGCTCTGGGGCAGGGATTCCAGCCAGTCCAAAACACCTGCACGGGTGTTTTTCACCATCTGATAAAAAAGCTTCAGGTCCTGGTTCATGGTTTCAATGTACTGCAATCCACCAGCAAAACCGACCAAAAGCAAAACGCTGGAGCACTCAGGTTCCCCTTGATGCTCCAGCGCATAAAAAAACGAAACCCGGACCGAAGTCCGGGGTTGGTTTTGAGTTCTGTTGAACGA